>JBGTJG010000201.1:0-5202 GCA_041745235.1 Ferruginibacter sp.
GGGTAATGATGCAGAATACAGTGGAAAAAGCTTTTTCAGATCACCTGCCCTATGATATAATTCACCGTGTGCTTTTGGCGGATGGTACTGTGCGTACTATAAGCGGAAAAGGCAAGGTGATCACCGATAGCTCTGGCAATGTTGTTAGAATGGCCGGTACTGGACAGGATATAACTGCTCAAAAGAAATATGAAACGGAACTGAAAGAAAGTGAAGAGCGGTTTCTTAAAATATTTGACCGGAACCCGGTACCGATGATGCTCGCAGAAATAAAAACAGATAAGATCACATATGCAAATGATCTTTTTTATGCAGCATTCGGCTACAACAAAGATGAAGTGATAGGCAATACCTCTGAGGACCTTGGTTTGATTGATCCTGCAGAATACCAACGTGTGATAGATGTGATCATGAAACTGTTACAGGAAGAGCGAAGTTTGGATGAAATAAAGGCTCTGAGTGTTGAGGAAACAGAGGGATTACTTAATAAGCTTAAGCAGAGTGACGAAATGAAGAATTTCGAGATTTTATATACCAGAAAAAACGGGGAGACATTCCCTGCCTTGGTGTCATATGAGACCATGCGTCTCGGAGATAAAAGCTATACTATAACCTCATATCAGGATATTACTGAAAGAAGGAAAACGGAAGAACAGCTAAAAACGCAGAATGAGCAATTAGAAAAATTGAATAAAGAACTGGAGTCCTTTGCTTATGTATCGAGTCACGATCTGCAGGAGCCATTGCGCAAGATTCAGACCTATGTAAGCCTCCTGTTTGAAAGGGAAAATGAGAACCTTTCAGAAAGAGGTAAAGATCAATTAAGCAGAATGCATAAAGCCTCAGAACGCATGCGGGTACTTATTCAGGATCTGCTTTCATTTTCCCGAACAAACAGGGAAGATAACAGGTTTGAAACTACAGACCTGGATATTATTGCAGCTGAAGTGAAGGAGAATATGCAGGAAGAGCTTATGCAAATGGGTGCTACCCTGGAAGTGACAGAATTGTGTAAACTGAGAGTTATCCCTTTCCAGATGAGGCAATTGCTCCAAAATCTTATCAGCAATTCCCTTAAATTTTCAAAGCCGGATACGCCGCCTGAAATTAAAATAACATGTGAAACTGAAAAAGGGCACATATTTAAAAATGCTCTGCTGGATCCCGATAAAGAATATGTACACCTTAAAATTGCTGATAACGGTATTGGCTTTGAACCCCAATACAGTAAAAAGATATTTGAAGTATTTCAACGCCTTCACGGGAAAGATGAAATGCCCGGTACGGGGATAGGTCTTGCAATCGTAAAAAAAATAGTAGAAAATCATGACGGTGTGATCACTGCTACCGGAAAAGAGGGAGCGGGAGCAGAATTTGATATTTATCTCCCGAACAATGGTTGATTAACTAAGGACCTTCAAGGCGTTAACTAAATATCCTCAAATGATCCTTTTAAGAATTCTGGGTTTCCTTGAAGGAGTTTCCCTCCTTATACTTGTTTTTGTAGCCGTACCTATGAAATATATTTATGGCAATCACCAATTATCCAAGACACTTGGACCCGTACACGGTGCACTATTTATACTTTTTCTGATTGTAGCGGTGCTCGTAGGACTTCAACAACGCTGGCCTTTTAAAACTTACCTTATTGTATTTATTGCCTGTTTTATCCCTTTCGGAACTTTTTATCTTGACAGTAAGATATTCAGTAAGATACAATCCGGTAATAATTGAGTCATAATGAGCTGACAGGAAAATTATATGCAGCCCGTTTGGAAAGGTTTTACTTATTCAATCTCATCAGTCACGAAATTCAATCTGTAAAACGATGGCCTGCATTTATCCAATTTATAATTTTATCTCTTTCTATTTGCGGCAGCAAACCTCCCTGCGGCATAGGGGATGGATTACCTTCTACTGCCCGTGATTTTATTCTGCTCCAATTATTTACAATATCGCAATTGATGGAAAAATTAATTCCCGCCTGCGGATTAGTTCCACCATGACAGTGAACGCAATTATTTGCCAGTAATAATTTAAGTGAGTTGAACAAAGGTCCTGCTGTTTTTGAACTCACTGTGACTTGATTTGAATTGATACAGTCGTTAGTCCCCTTAACTGATATTACGTAAGTGCCCGGGATTAATCCGATAAAGACAGGTGAAGGTTGATAAGCAACATTATTAATACTGTATGAAAATTGAGAACCCAAAGGGTAAATAATCCTTATAGCACCTTCGGCATTGCATGAATCTGAAGCATCTGAGCCAAATGAAGCAGACACAGGTATGCAAACTGATTTCCTTGCTTCCTTTGTGCATCCGATAAAGACTCCGACCGCAATAAATAATATGATAAGGATTTTATGCACTGTTGAAGGGTTCTAATATTTTATGGGTTAATTATCCTCCCTTTGTTTGTCTGTAAGCGAACGCATAAAGGAAACAATCGCCGTTTTTTCACTTTTATTTAATGACAAAGAATCAAATGGTAATGATTGGAAAGGAAGTGTGATGCCGAGTCCCACGCCGCCGCCTTTGTGGTAAAACTCTACCACATCATCCAGATTCTTATAAACGCCATTGTGCATGTACGGTGCAGTCTTTTCCGCGTTTCTCACCGTAGGTGTTTTAAAAGCAAATAACAGTTCCTGCATCCGATTAATATTATATCTGCCGGAATCCCGATCTATAGTTGCATTTTTCCATATCGCTTTTGCAGGTACGCCGATAATTTCAGATTCAGATTTGGTAAGCCATGGCGGAATGTTGCCGTTGAACAACGGTACAAAATGACATGTAGCGCATTTAGCCTTACCGGCAAACAAATTGAACCCGTCTATTTGCTTTGCTGAGAGGGCCTTTTTATTTCCCTTCATGTATTCATCGAAAGGTGATGAAAAAGGACTTAGGGAACGAACATATGCAGCCAATGCATTTCTGACACGATAGCCGCTAATCGTGTCTTCTTTTGCTTCAAAGGCTTTCAGAAAAAGCTTTGAATAAGCAGAATCGCGGAGCAGTTTTTTTGCGATATCGGCAGAGGAAAAATTAAATTCCCGGCTGCTCCTCATCACCTGATCTGCCTGGTCTTCCAGTGTTACCGAACGCAGATCATAAAACTGGTGGCTTTGGAATGCTGCATAATATAGGCTCGGCGTGTTCCTTGGCAAGCTGCCTCCATGCACAAAATCACCGGCCTTTTCTTTCCCATCTGTAAAATACAATTCCGGCTTATGACAGCTACCGCAGCTTACTGTTCCTGATCTTGAGAGGTTATTGTCAAAAAAAAGTTTTTTACCCAGAGTTATTTTGTTTGTGTCAGATTTTGCATTTGCATATGATGAATAATAATCAGCATCAAACCCTTCTCCTCTCATGTAATTGCTTAGTGTACCGCGAAAGGGCTTGACCATACTGCTGTCGGTAGTTTTATCAAAGCCAACAGTAAGGTCATATGCTTTAGAGAGCGGCATCAAATGGTCTGTGATAAATACCAGTCGATTAAAAGAATCAAAATCCGAATGCTCGGTAAGGAATTGTAATGCTGCTGCAAGAGATCGTCCGTTTACTTTCTTCTCATTTTGACCTTCATATAAAGTTGCTATTTCCCTGATACCATGCAGGCTGTATGCTGCTTCAGTTAAAGAAAGTTTACTCAGCGGCGCATCAAAACCCGTAATACCCAATGCGGCTATCCTGATAAACTGATGCTGAATAATTTCCCTCATATGGTTTGCACTTATTGCATTGTGTTCCATATTTGTCCGCATGAAACGGAGATCAGTCTGCAATAATTTGATTTCTGCAGACAATGGCCTCAGCGAATCCGGATGTTTGTATAATATTTGCTCTATTACCTGGAAACCATGCGGTGGCCACACTTGCCCGTCTTCTGTTTTCACATCAGGCAGAGCAGGCCCATTTACTCGTTTAATAAGTCCCTGAAAATAATATTCGGAAATACTTTCTGTTCTTTTATAATTAAACCGGCATTCTCCGAATTGACCCTTTAAGCCGGCAATGTTATTACCCGCAGTTGCCATGCTATCGAGGACATTTAATCGCTGCAACAGAGAATCTGTTTGAGTATAATAGTATTTTTTTACTGCAGCCTCGCCGCTTACAATGCTGTTTTTATTATTGCAACTGCTTATCTGCAACGTACTTATAAAAATTCCGCAGATAATAAACAGGATGACCTTTGATTTCATTATGCTGATAAATAATTAATCCCCTTACAGATTTGTAAGGGGATTAAAAGATGATCTTATTAAACTTAACGCGGAACTCCTTTCAGGATAAGTGTCTGCCCGCCGCCTTTATATGGCTGTACAGAAAGCGCCTTGCTTGGATTCAGAAAGCGGTCGCCTTCCACCCAGGTATGCGCATGTATGTTGATAAGGAAAGTATTTGTCTCGCCGATGGTTTCAGATATATCAACCATTGCACCATGCTCCCATGTAGCAAACCGCTGATCATTAAGTGGATTGTATTTGGGTGTTGCAATTTTATTACGAAGATCAAGAAATTTTTTCTTCGTGCCTGTTGCAATATCATACTGCCATATTAATGAATTGTGAGTAGCGCCTGGGAAGAAAGAATCTCCGTCTTCCTGTATGTAAACATAATTTTTTGTTACACAAACGTTATCCGGGTTAATAACTTCTATTCCCGGTGCAAGGTCACCGTCTTCCACAACTTCCAATGTACCGGCAAGTGGATTTGCAGCGCTTAATTTGATCCTGTACATACGACCCCAGTAAGTTTTTTCAGGTTGGCCGCTTACACCTGTCGCTACGAAATATATTTCCCGGCCATTTGCCCCGCCGCCTTTTCTGTAGTCCAGATCTTCTACTCTTGCAAATTGTATAGATTTCAAAGAAGGGTTAAGATTTTCAATTTCTGCTCCTGTAAGATTCTTTGCATTTGGAACTTCAACAAACTCTACATCATAAGAATTACCTTTTGTCATATTGGTTTCAATCTGATTCAGGTTCGTTCTTCTCAAAACATAAAGTTTTCCGTTATCAAGATCGCCTACTGTATTTGTAACATATAAATAAACCTGTCCGTTTCCTGCATCTTCACCTAGAATAATCACTGTTTTCCCCGGATATGCATCTTTAGGTAATGGCACCGAGTTTTCTCCGCTGAATTTACCCAAGGCCGGTTTCACACGAGATTGGTTTGCAGGATCAGC
>JBGTJG010000202.1:0-4392 GCA_041745235.1 Ferruginibacter sp.
TACAGGATTCATTAATGCGCATGCAAATTCCCTTGTAATAATGGGTGCCTTCGGCAGAAGCTCTTTATCGCGATTTTTCAAAGAAAGCCTTGCAAATAGTATTTTAGAGAAAACCAATGCCCCCATATTTATCGCTCATGATTAAAAATACTTACCCTCCGCCGCCGTTTGTCTTCTTCCAATCTCACGACGGGGGCGGGCATCCCACCCAAAAGATGTGCAGTATGAGTAGGGAGTTAGCGTATCTCCCTATATAGCGGAGAGTTCCTATCGCAGATATGCAGCTTGGCTCAGAGCGTTTCCGTATCTGTGCAGTAGTTAAGTACATTCAAAATATCAAAACTATTGATGTGACCGCACAGATAGGCGGGGCACAATTGCTAAACCGCATATTTGCGCCGGGTGGCGACTAGAACGTATTTTATGTGAATTAAACCATTTATTTCCGGCAATAAAAAAGAGCAGATAAATATTCCCGTTATTAAGAATTATATATCTGCTCATCAGTTCTTTTATACAAATCAAATTAGCTCGGAAAAATCTGAGCTTATTTTCCGGTTGCCTCACCTACTGGTGTTCCTTTATTTATAAGTTCCATAAACTGGTTAAGCTTGGGTGTAATAATAATCTGTGTGCGCCTGTTCATTATCCTTCCCTCCGGCGTATCATTAGAGGCAAGAGGATTATATTCACCCCTACCGCCTGCTGTAAGTCGCTTCGGATCTACATTATATGTGTTTTGCAACTTTTGAACAACTGAAGATGCACGCAGGGCGCTGAGATCCCAGTTGTTACGAATGTTCGGTTTGGAGATGGCCACATTATCTGTGTTCCCTTCTATCAATACATCATAGTCTTTATAATCACCGATTATTTTTGCAATTTTGGATAGGGTAGTGCCCGCTTTATCAGATATTTCATAACTACCGGAGTTATAAAGCATATTATCTGACAGAGATATATATACAACACCCTTTAAAACTTTTACATCTACATCCTGCATTTCATCACGACTTAGTGATCTGGTAAGATTATTTGTGAGCACCATATTCAGGGAGTCACTTTTATTTTTAGAAGCTATCAAATCCTGAATATATTTATTAGAAGAATTGATTTCATCTACCAGTTTAGAAATATTTACATTACCCTGGCCGGCTGAGGTAAGGCATTTGTCAAGCGAGGATTGAAGGGCTCTCAGATTTTCACGCTCTGTATTTAATCTTTCTTCCAGGCTTGCACTCCTGTTGTTTGCTCTGTCAAGATCACTTCTGCACTGGGCGCATTCTGCAGCAAGCGTGCGGTATGTTTCCTGTAACCTGCTGTAATTATCCTGCAGGGCGTTAAACTTTTTAGTTGGTGTACAACTTGCAAGTAATGCTACAAATGCTACAAGGGTAAATAAACGAATACTGATTTTCACGATATAGATTTTAGTTAAAGATTGCCTTCGGTCTTAAAGGAATTATAAAGCAATGATAATTTTTCCCGGCGTGAATATGAATCAACATTGAACTTATTAAAAAACTTTTAACAAATATATGCCTTCCGTAAAAACACGTTTATTGATTGTAAACATCCAGGCATTGATAAATTTAATTATTAATTCAGCGGCAAAAAATCAGATGTAAGAATACACACTACATCACCTGGTGCATCGATCCCGACGCAGATATGCAGCATGTCTCAGAGCTTTAGCATATCTGTGCTGTAATAAAATACCTACAACATCAAATCTATTAATCTGACGGCACAGGTACGCCACACATAATTGATAAACCGCATATCTGCCGGTGAAGTATTTAACCGGTACGTAAATAATAATATACTTTCAACCATTTACAGACTTTCTGTATATTCAGATTACAAACTATTGTTCCTGATTGTTATGGCTTCATTCAGCGGCGGAGGTTATTAAGGCAGATGAAGTTCTTATTTCCGCCGCCGTTGTTCTTCCTCCACCCATCAAAAGGCCCATCTATCCCCAGAGTTATTAAAAGAACCACCTAGCGCCTTTCCATCTCCTCCTCAGTTGGTAAATCCCTGCACCCAATCGCACGCCGAGGCTTGGTCTTCGACCTGCCGATCCTATCTGATAATCTTCTCCCAAATTCTTTGATATTTAAAACAAAGAAAAATGCATATTAGGATTTTAAAAGAGAAACTAAAATTCATTTGTCGGCTGGTCAAAGACCAAGCCTCGGTACTTAAATTTCCGCCGCCGTTTGTTTTCCTTGAACTCAATCTTATTCGAGTCTCACGAATCTACACAATTAAACAAATAGATGAATTGCATTTTCGGCTTTAGTTCGTATCGCTATCCGGCGCAGAGATCATAGCGCAGATATCCATCTTACGTCAGCGCGTTAATGTATAAATAGAATTTATTTTTCTTCATTTAATTATCTTTCGAACAGGTCCATTGCCCTTCTTTATTAATGAAGAAACTAAAGTCAGCATTCACTTGTTTTTGTGAATTGCCGCTGTTATAATTTTCGCATACAAAATAAGTTGTTTTAACGGGATAGATCGCGGCGTTGACAGGCGCACCGCTATGTCTCCTCATTGCACCACGCCCTGCAACGTTTCCTGCACTATTTATATAGGATTTTCCGGGAGTAAAAGTTTTAAAAACAATTCCGATAGCCTTTGGAGCAGATAATCCACCTGTAACAAGTCTCTGATACCAATCGTATAATTCCCGCTTAAATAAAGGGACGGATGCGGGGGAATTATCAGTGAATCTCCCCGGTGGAACTTCAAAATTACACGAAACAGTTACGGGAGTACCATCGTTGCCAAGCGTGCGTATGTAAGTAGCCAACAGCCAGGCATCATCACTGGCAGGATAACCATCATAATGAACTTTATAGCGTTCACCATCTACCTGCAGTACTGTAGATTTATACCAATGTCCGTTATAATTCACCTCTACCCGCTGACCCTTCTTAAAAATCTGACCGGTTGCAGACTCCGCAAAGAGAATATACATGATAACAATAGTAACTCTGAAAAAAATATTTAGCATAGAAAAGTTTGATGTAAATATAAATCAAATAACTTCTTAGGCCCGCTGCCGTTATTCTCTTTTCCTGCGCAGTTATGCAGCATGGCTAAGAGCTTAAATCTATCTGTGGTATAGTTAAGTGCCTTCAATATTAAATCTATTAATCAGGCGGCACATATAGGCCGCAGATAATTGCTAAGCCGCAAATTTGCGCAGGTGAAGAATTTAACCGGTACGTAAATAATAATATACTTTCAACCATTTACAGACTTTCTGTATATTCAGATTACAAACCAACAATTAGTCGTGTTATGAGATTATTTTCTTTTATAATTCTTTCCCTTTTTTCAGTAGTTGCAACTGCCCAAACCGTTGACCTTTCCAAAGAATTTAAAACCATGAAGCCCCGTGCAATCGGGCCAAGCGGCATGAGCGGAAGAATTACAACCATTGATGCTTTGCACAATGCACCCAACACCATTTATCTTGGTGCAGCGAGTGGTGGTGTATGGAAAACAGAAAATGCCGGCAGCAAATGGGAGCCGGTTTTTGATGAACAACCTATCCAAAATATTGGCAGCATTGCAGTTTGCCAAAGTAACCCGAGTATAGTATGGGTAGGTACAGGTGAGGGAAACCCACGCAACAGTGTAAGCCTCGGAGAAGGAATATATAAAAGTATGGATGCGGGCAAAACATGGAAATGCATGGGCCTGGAAAAAACAAGAAATATTCACCGCATCATCATTGATCCCACAAACCCGAACATTGTTTATGCGGGTGCAATAGGAAATCCTTACGGGGTACACAGCGACCGTGGTGTATTCAAAACGATTGATGGGGGAGAAACCTGGAGCAAAGTTTTATATACAAATGATACGAGCGGTGTTGCAGATATGATCATTGATCCGAAAAATCCCAACAAAATATTTGCTGCAATGTGGCAGCACAGCCGTACACCATGGAGCCTCAGCAGTGGTGGTAAAGGAAGCGGATTGTATATGACAATGGATGCAGGGAAGAACTGGAAAAGATTAAATGGTTTGGATAGTTTACCGACCGGCGAATACGGCAGAATAGGTTTAGCTATTTGCCACGACATGCCAAACAGGGTGTACGCCTTAATAGAAAGTAAAAAAAGTGCATTATACAAAAGTGATGATGGCGGTACAAAATGGGAAAAAGTAAATGAAGACCCTCAATACACCGCCAACAGGAGTTTTTATTTTCAGGAAATATTTGCCGACCCAAAAAATGAAAACCGTTTATGGCTCATAAACCAAACAGTAAGTATGAGTGAAGATGGCGGCAAAACTTTTAAAACAGTTATTCCTTACAGCGGTATTCACCCGGATCATCATGCATTTTGGATAAACCCTATGGACCCG
>JBGTJG010000203.1:0-2496 GCA_041745235.1 Ferruginibacter sp.
TCCCTGAGAATTATAATAAGAGGTGATTGAATTAGCAATTCTGCTGCCTACACGTTTCACCATTTCTGCATCCCGGTTATTGGATGAACTGGCAACTCGATTTTGAGAAAGGAAACTTCTGTATTGTTGCTCGGCATCTGCCTGAAGTTGTGCTTCAGGAACTAAGCTCAACTGCCTGCGTCCGGTCACTGCATTTGTACTGCAACCGACAAAGAAAGCGGCAAAGGATGCGGCTATTAATATTTTTTTCATTTGTGCGAGGTTTTGTTCTCCAATGTTTAACAAGACCCGTACCAATAACTCTTAATGATTTTAACCTTACTTATCGCTACTTTTTCGTTTATCACGAAAACGGAGAATTTGTATGCGGCTTTCAGCCCCACGTAACAGGCGGCCGATATTTACCCGATGAGTGACAATAACCATAATTGCAACGAGCAAAGCAAAAGTACGGTAGAGGAATTCATCTTCATTCCAAATCCATAAAACGGATACGGGAAGCATTAAAGCAGCAAGTATGGAACTAAGAGAAACAAAACGTGTGAGATATAATACCAAAATAAATACTGTTATACAACTCACAGCAACGACGGGCTGTATAGCAAGGATCATCCCGCATAAGGTAGCAACTCCTTTCCCGCCTTTAAAACCGGCCCAAATAGGAAATACATGGCCGATCACAGCCGATAAGCCCAGGCCTATCATAAAGTTTGTTCTGTCTACACTATTGCCGCTGTGTATGTAATGAGAAAGCAAATTGTAAAGAGCGACTGCCGCCATCCCCTTAAGAATATCGCAAACCATTACTATTGTCCCATATTTAGATCCAAGCACTCTGTAGGTATTCGTAGCTCCCATATTCCCACTTCCGTAATCACGAATATCAATTCCGAAAAATTTTCTGGATATGATCAGAGCGGTAGGTATGGAACCGATCAGGTACGCACAAAGTATAAGGAATAATTCTTTCATACGGTCAATAGTTCAGAGGGAGGACAAATATAACAGAAGACGGAATTTTTTGGTGTTAAATACCAATAGAATTCTAAAATTATTTATTCACAGCGGAGATAGCCAGCCAATTCTCCCGCCTGAATATTGCATTCATAATCAAGCCGGCTTTTATGATTTCCTCAGAAAGTATTTCTTCATCCGCTAACATAATTCCGCTGAAGAGTATAATAGCTCCGGGAAGCGATGCTGCTTTAATTGCCGGCAGGTTCGCAATGATCACATTCAAATTTATATTTGCAAGGATTATATGCGCTGCGTCAATATTGGAAATTGATTCTGCCTTCACAACCTGCACATTACGACAAAAATTTATTTCTGTATTTTCTAATGCATTGTTGATGCTCCAATCATCATTGTCAATTGCAATGACAGATATGCTTCCCAGTTTCTCGGCCAGGATTGCAAGCACACCGGTACCAGTTCCAAAATCTATGACGGATTTGTTTTTAAAATCTATTTCGCCCATCCGGTCAACCATGAGATAAGTGGTGGCATGGTGGCCGGTGCCAAAGGACATTTTGGGCGTGATAATAACCTCATGCTCAAAGGATGCATCCGGTTTATGAAAGCCCGCTCTGATCTTCACAAAAGGTTTTCCATTCTTAGTGTAGATGCAAACAGGTTCAAAGTCAGACTCCCATTTTTCATTCCAGTTTATTTCTTTAATAACTGATTTTGAATAGCTTGTATTGGTAGATTCAACTAATCTATCAAATTCGATTTGGTCGAAATTCGACATCGGTATGAATGCCTCAAGCGTTGATTCAGCTTCTTCAAAACCGGTAAACCCTGCATCAGAAAGCAAGGCAATAAGTATTTCAGCCTTATCAGCTTCTACATTTTGAAAAGAGATTTGAATGTGTTCCATAAATAAAAACTGCAGCTTCTTTCAAAGCTGCAGTATAATATTAATTATAATAATTATTGTTGATTATCATTCTGCGGAGCAGCTTGTGGTCTGGCCGGCATTTCCGGTTTTGGCATAAGCACTTTCCTGCTCAGTTTGAATTTACCTGTACGGGGATCTACATCAAGCAATTTCACTTTTACCTTATCCCCTTCTTTAAAGATGCCGTCCATAGTTTCCAAACGCTTCCAGCTTACTTCACTGATGTGCAGCAGGCCTTCTTTTTTAGGCAGGAATTCTACAAATGCACCGAAATCTTTAATACTTTTTACTGTTCCTTCATAGGTATCTCCGATAACAGGTGTTGCTACCAAGCCCATGATCCAATTGTATGCTT
Organism: Ferruginibacter sp.; assembly: GCA_041745235.1. Lineage (GTDB taxonomy): Bacteria > Bacteroidota > Bacteroidia > Chitinophagales > Chitinophagaceae > Ferruginibacter. Next base: position 2,259 of record JBGTJG010000203.1, read on the forward strand.
TATCCAGGCTTGCCCTGTCCTTACAGAAGATGCTTACTTCACCGGCGTTATTTACTTCTTCAATATTTACAGTAGCGCCTGTCTCCCTTTGTATTTCCTGTATCACTTTACCGCCAGGCCCTATCACTGCACCGATATATTCCTTATCAATGGTGAACTTAACCATGCGTGGCGCATGTGGCTTCACATCTTCCCTTGCTTTTTCTATTGTTTTGTGCATTGCATCAAGAATATGCAA
>JBGTJG010000204.1:0-4516 GCA_041745235.1 Ferruginibacter sp.
ATTACCGTTGCTTCTTCACCAACCTTTTCAGTATAGTCAATAATGCTTATCCCCGGCTTTAAAATACTTACAGCATAGCGATGCAAATGCAGACACGCATTGTACACTGTCTTTTGCCTGCGGGTAAATTTCCCGTTTACAGGAACTGTTCTGCTCAGATCCGCAGCATAATTACCATACTCTGCACCAAAATCCATCAGAATTAATTCTCCGTCTTTACATTCCCTGCTGTTATCTGTATAATGCAATACACGGGCCCTGTCACCGCAGGCTATGATGCTGCCATAAGCTTCACCTGAAGCACGCTGCATCAGAAATGAATGAATGATCTCTGCATGGATCTCATGTTCTGAAATACCGGGTTCAATAAACTGTAATAATCTCCGGAATGTAATATCTGTAATGTCTATTGCCTGCTGCATTACCTCTATTTCTTCTGCTGTTTTTATCGCACGCAATTCTTTCATTAAAGGAGCACTGCGCCTGTAATTGTGTAACGGAAACCGCTTGCGCATTTGCATCGCATAACGATAATCCCTTACTGCCAACGTACTGGCCTTCCTGTCATTCTCATTCGTATTCAGGTAAATATTTTCTGCAAGATGTATCCACGGCTGCAGCATGGCATCCAGGGAATCTAAAAATACTACTGTTTGTATACCCGAGATACTCTGCGCCTCATTTATCCGCAATCTGTGGCCATCCCATTTTTCCTTCATCTCATTCGGTCGCACCACCACCAGAACTTCCCGATATTTCGGATCCGGATTCTCCGGGAAAAGTACCAGCATGGTATCTTCCTGCTCTATTCCCGTGAGCCAGTAGAGATCAGAATTCTGTTTGAATTTATGTAAGGCATCACCATTTGCCGGCAATTCATCATTGCTGTTGAAAATAGCAATAGAATTTCCCTGAAGCTTGTTTACAAATCTTTTCCTGTTCTGAATAAAAATATCAGGATTGAGCGGAAGGTATTTCATGTGTGGAATTTGAAGACACAATATAATTTTTTTTGAAATACAAAGTGAGGATGGCATCTTGCTCAGTTCCTCAACTTTTAGCCAACCCTCTTTTTCTCCTTTTCTCTTTGTGCTCTTAGCCCCTTTTTCTTCTTTTTTTCTTTTTGATACTTTTAGCCAAAAAAAGCCCCCAACACATTCGTTGAGGGCATACGTTTTGGTTTTATTCAATCAATCAACCTTGGGCGCTGCAGCAAGAATCTCTTCACCGGCACCGCTTGCATATTGTTCAAAATTCTTTACAAACTGTTGAGCAAGATCCTTGGCCTTTGCATCATAAGCCGCTTTATCAGCCCAAGTGTTGCGTGGGTTTAATATTTCACTTGGCACATCAGGGCATTCTTTCGGCATCATCATTCCGAAAACCGGGTGCGCTTCAAACTCCACATTATCCAGCTTACCTTCCAATGCCGCAGTTATCATAGCTCTTGTATATGGAAGCTTCATTCTTTCTCCTATGCCATATGGTCCACCGCTCCAACCGGTATTGATCATCCACACAATCACATTAGTGTCCTTCATTTTCTTACCGAGCATCTCCGCATACTTACCGGGGTGCAGCGGTAAGAATGGAGCACCGAAACATGCACTGAAAGTTGCAGAAGGTTCCTTAACACCCGCTTCCGTACCCGCAACTTTTGCCGTATACCCACTTATAAATTGGTACATAGCCTGCCCCGCAGTAAGCTTGCTCACCGGCGGTAAGATTCCGTAAGCATCTGCCGTAAGGAAAAAAATATTTTTTGGCGTCTTGCCTATTGATGGTTCAAGGGCATTGCTTATAAAACTAAGCGGGTAGCTGATCCTTGTATTCTCTGTAATTTCTTTACTTGCAAAATCGATCGTTTTAGTTCCCGGAACAAAACTTACATTTTCAATCAAAGCGCCGGGGCGAATTGCATGATAGATCTCCGGCTCCTTCTCTGCGCTCAGATCGATCAGCTTCGCATAACAACCGCCTTCAAAATTAAAAACACTGTCCGGCGTCCAACCGTGCTCATCATCACCTATCAGTTTGCGATTAGGATCTGCACTCAAAGTTGTTTTACCTGTTCCGCTCAGGCCAAAGAAAATAGCGGTATCGCCATCATCTCCCATGTTTGCGGAGCAATGCATGCTGAGAACGTTTTTCTCGTGTGGCAGTATATAATTCAGAATTGTAAAAATACCTTTCTTCATTTCCCCTGTATAACCCGTTCCACCGATAAGAATGGTTTTTTTAGCAAAACTCACCATCGCAAAATTATGCTGGCGTGTACCGTCTGTAGCAGGATCAGCCTTAAAAGATGGCGCTTGCAATATCGTCCACTCCGGTGCAAAATTATCCAGCTCACTTTCTTCCGGGCGAAGGAACATATTGTAGGCAAATAAATTGCTCCACGGGTTCTCGTTTACCACACGAATATTCAGGCGATATTTAGGATCTGCACAGGCATAAGCATCCCGTACCCACAACTCTTTTCCGCTTAAATGCTTTACCAGCTTGGCATGCATTTTATCAAATACTTCCGGCGTAACAGCAATATTGAACTTATTCCAATGAACAGTATCAGCCGTCATTTCATCCTTTACAGTAAATTTATCCTGAGGGCTTCTGCCGGTAAATTCGCCTGTTTTTATAAGCAAGGCGCCCTTATCATTCAGTTCTCCTTCGCCACGCTCCAGTGTAGCTGCAGAAAGTTGTTCCGGCGTTTCCTGGTAGTGAACAGGTTTCTCCGTTTTTATACCCGTTTGCGCAAGAACATCAGTCGCTGTTTCAGGCATGGAAGATATCGGCATATCCGTACAGTTTAGTGTGGCGGCAAAGGTAGGGCATCAATCCGTTATAGCAAATTTTAGGAACATCCGTTTTGCCGGATTGTTATTAAAAAATTATTTTATTTTAGGGCGGTGGGCAGTAGTTCCCTGATGGGCATCTGTCCGGGCTTCTTTGGGCTCTGCTGCGCTGCGGCCCCGCTAAAAAGCGTGGCTACCCCGTCGTATCCCGCCGCTCTTGAGCAGCATATCATTATTAAGCAGCATTTGTTTTGCAAAATGCATTTCGGCATTGAAAATCTTACTTTCGTTCCAAATTCTGATATGAAAACAATAGGTTTAGTAGGAGGTACAGGTTGGGTTTCCACAATAGATTATTACCGTTATTTCAATGAATTGGTGTTTGACCAAACCAAAGGACAGAGCACTGCAGAAGTGATCATCAATTCTGTCAATTATCCTGCTATCGCAAAACTTACCGTTGCGGGTAAGTGGGATGATATTTCTTCGATAATCTGTAAAGCTGCTGTAACATTGAACCAGGCGGGGGCATCTTGCATTTTGCTCGGTGCAAATACGATGCATAATGTGGCGCCCGCTGTACAGGCCGCCATTAATGTTCCTTTAATTCACATTGCTGAAGAAACAGGAAAAGAAATCATAAAGAAGGGTTTGAAAAAAGTTGCGCTGCTAGGCACAAAATATACCATGCAGATGTCTTTTTTTAAAGACAAACTTTCAGAGCAGGGAATCACAACCATCATTCCTTCTGAAGAAGATATTGAAATAATTAATGATGGTATTTACAAAGAATTAGCCTTGGGTATCATCACCTCAGAAAACAAAAAAGCCTATCTACTGGTCATGAATAAATTAAAGGAACAGGGTGCCGAAGGAATTATTTTAGGCTGCACTGAAATTCCTTTACTGATCAAACAACCGGATTTCGAATTACCGCTGTTTGATACCACATTTATACATGCAACGGCTGCAGTAAACTTTTCGCTCGGGGATGGTTAAGGTTTATAAAGAAGCCCTTAAACTCATTATGAAATTTCTGCCCGGTGCAGAAAAACCTGATGCAAAAACACGATAATTTCTGTCCGTAATATTTTCAACCGCCAGTTGGAGTGTGATCTTTTTAATTATATCGTATTGCCCACGCAAGTTTAATGTAACCCAAGCGGGTACACCATCCGGTGTAGCATATTGCTGGTTGTCTTCGCCGTCCGGGTTAAAGCGACTTATTCTTTTCCATCCGTTATACATGGAGAAAACCTCTGCAGAGAATTTATTCTTTGCATAGCTCACCGCTGCCTTTCCAAATACGGGCGGGATATGATCTAAAGGCACTTTCTCGCCGTTACCACGTGTGTAGCGCCCATAGGTATATGTAACAGAGCCGTACACTTTCCATCCCGCTGCCGGCAGATAAGTAAGTGAATTGCTAAAGCCGTGTAGTTTTGCTTTTGCTACATTCTGACTCGCTTTTACCCCCACACTAACGCCATTATATAACACCGAATCCTTACCATTAAATAAAAAAGGTGCGTACGCAATCGCATCATTAAACAACGTGTAAAATGCAGAAAAATCTATGGTGAATTTATTTGCAAAAGATTTTACCGTACCAATTTCAAAATTTATTGTTTTCTCCGGCTTCAGTCCTGCATTAGGAACAATGATTTGTTTGGCGACTGTATTGCTCTCAAAAATTTTAGCCACATCATCAATGTTCGGCG
>JBGTJG010000205.1:0-14657 GCA_041745235.1 Ferruginibacter sp.
TGGTGGAGATATAAAAGCTGAGACGGAAGAATATAAAGGGACAACATTTATAATTACTTTACTAAACACCAAAATATGAAAATTTTAGTAGTAGACGATGAAACCGATGTTCAGGCATTGTTTGAGCAACGTTTCAGAAAAGAAATAAAAACAGGCGAAATGGAATTTGTATTTGCCTTTTCCGGCGAAGCCGCCCTCTCCTACCTTAATGGTCACGAGCATGAAGCTGTATTGATCTTATCTGACATCAATATGCCCGGCATGAGCGGACTGGACCTGCTGGAGCGAATAAAGAAAAAAGGATATAAACCACCGCCGGTTGTAATGATGATAACAGCATACGGCGATGCCGAAAATTTTAATTCGGCTAAAGCTTTGGGCGCAGATGATTTTTTGACCAAACCGGTAGATTTTTCCGCATTAAAAGAAAAACTTAAAACAATACATTAATGGCTAAGATTTTAGTAGCAGATGATGAAGCAGATCTGGAAGCGCTTATTAAGCAGAAGTTCCGCCAAAAAATAAGGGAACAGCAATATGAATTCGTTTTTGCCGTAAACGGCAATGATGCGTTGGAAAAAATACAGCAGCATCCTGACATTGATATCCTGCTCAGCGATATAAATATGCCCGAAATGGACGGCCTTACCTTGCTCAGCAGGATGAGTGAATCCAGCCCGCTGATAAAATCAGTGATCGTTTCGGCTTATGGTGATATGGATAATATCAGGACGGCCATGAATCGTGGTGCATTTGATTTTATTACTAAACCCATCAATTTTGAGGACCTCTCCCTTACGATGGAAAAAACGCTTACACATGTGGTTCAATTAAAAGAAACGCTGAAAGCAATTAAGGAAAACAATATCCTTAAAATGTATGTGGATGAAACTGTGCTCAATTTTATGGGCAGCAGGGAATTTGAATCTTCCCTTGTTGCAAATGAAACCGTAGAAGCCACAGTCGTGTTCATAGATATTTGCAGTTTTACTTCCATCAGCGAAACCGAATCTCCGGATACCGTAGTTAAATTGCTGAACAGTTATTTTGATGTTATGGTAAAAGAAATAATTGCTCAGGGCGGCTGTGTTGATAAATTTATAGGTGATGCCGTAATGGGTGTTTTTCGGGGAGATTTTCATCTGGACAGAGCCATAGACGCATGTCTTGCAATAAAAGCTCAAATAGGTAAACTACCCGCTGCGACTGACAATATTTCTTTCAAGCCAAAGGTGTCTATCGGTATAAACAGCGGGGAGATGATTTCCGGTAATATAGGTTCTGCTGCACTCCGCCGTTTAGATTATACCGTAATAGGCGACACTGTTAATGTAGCTCAGCGCCTGCAGGGTGCTGCCAAAGAAAATCAGATCATCATCAATGAAGACGCATTTCAAAAAGTGAAAGAATCCTTTCATTGCAGGCAAGCCGGGGAAGTAAGCCTGAAAAACAAATCTGCTCCGATGAATATTTATGAGGTGATGGATTGAGAATCAAAAACTATTGAACGCAGATTGCATTTTGATTTCTTAGCACATTTTTAACACGAAAATCCTTCTTACTGTTGTCAATCGTGGAAAATCTTGTCTGATAAAATCTAACTTTATCAAATAACAATAAGCCATGAAGACAATACTTTTATTTTTTTTATTTTCAGCTATTGTTCTTGCATCCTGCACTACTGCCTACAGAAGCGGCCAAACCCCTGACGATCTTTATTACTCAAAAGCAAGGACGGTAGAAAAAGCTCATGTGCGGTCGGAAGTAAGAGATGAAATTTATGAAGACAGGCAGATCCGCATGGCGGCATATGATCCCCGCTGGCGCACCCTCGATGATCGCTATGATTATGATCACAGGTACAGTCCGTACAGTTATGGATATAGCAATGGGTACTATTATAATCCTTACTATTATCCTTATCCTGTTTATATCCCGGGTTTTAAAAACCTGCAATCATTAAATACAACCATACGTACTACTAACCTGAACGGTTACAACAACACGCTCACTACGTACACACCTACTAAAGGTGCAGGCAATGTAAAAACAATCAGAATAAAGGAGTACAACAGAAATAATGATACACGTCGGGAGTATACTGTTGAAACCCGAACTTATGAGAACAGGACATACAATCCTCCGTCTAATAATACCGGGAATAACAATAATTCGAATTCCGGCAACAATTCATCAGGTGCCCCGGTCTCACGTCCCGCAAGAGGCAGATAACATGATTGCAGCTGTTGTTTTATAAAACGATATTTAAGATCGGACCATTATGTTCATTAAGAAGTTTCCTCTTTACTCAAAAGCTATACTTTTCTTCACATTAAGTTCAGTCAGTGCGCTCACTTCAGCGCAAGTGCCTGAGGATGCTGTTCGTTACAGTTGGTTTCCGCAGAACGGTACTGCACGATCTCTTGCAATCGGCGGCACAATGGGCTCACTGGGCGGAGACCTCAGCGCAGGATTTGTAAACCCTGCAGGAATTGGGTTTTACAGAACAAACGAGGCTGTTCTTACGCCCGGCTTTAAACTGAATAATATTAAAACAAATTACAGAGACTTCTCTGTAAATGAAAAAAGCAATCATTTTTCCTTAGGTACCTCCGGTGTTGTATTTGCAAGAAACGATCGAACTGATTGGAATAAAAGCAACGCCATAGCTGTAGCCTTTACGCAAACTGCAAATTTTAACAACACCATACATTACAAAGGTTTTAATAATTACAGTTCCTTCAGTGAGCAATTCGCGGAAGAATTTGCCGGGCTCAACCAAAGCATCTCGGATGTATTAAATACAAACTCAACCGCACCCTACACCGCAGCACCTGCCTTATTTACATACCTTATAGATACAATAACGATAAGCAACAAACTTGTGATAAAAGCTGCGCCCGAATATGTTTTAGATGCAGGCAAAGCTTTGAAGCAGGAGATGACAAAAAACACTAAAGGAGGCTTGTATGAGCTTGCATTTACCTATGCGGGTAATAACGGCGATCAGTGGTTGTGGGGAGGAACACTTGGCGTACCGCTGGTTAATTATGAAAGTAACACCGTATATACAGAAAGGGATACATCGTCTGACAATACTAATTATTTCAATTCATTTACTTACGCAGATAATTATTCTACAAAAGGAGCAGGATTAAATGTAAAGCTCGGACTCATCTACCGCCCGAAAGAATATTTGCGTTTTGGTTTGGCGGTGCATACGCCTTCCTATATGGCACACTCAGATTCAAGAGAGACCAATTTGCAAACGATTTTAGAGAATCCAAACAGTAATTTAAATGTGAGTTCAACTCAGTTTACTAACGGCACAAGAGGCGAAGCAAAATATATCCAATCTTCTCCATGGCGTGCTCTTCTCAGCGGGTCATACGTATTCCGGGAAGTGGAAGATGTTGCGAAGCAACGCGGATTTATTTCGGCAGATATAGAATACGTAAATCACAGCGGCAGCCGTTTCAGTTCTGATAATGAACAACCCACAACTACAGAAGAAGCATATTATAAACAGCTCAACAGCGTAGTAAAAGATATTTATAAAGGCAATATTAATCTTCGTTTGGGCGGGGAATTGAAATTTAATACAATTATGGCAAGGGCAGGATTTGGATATTACGGGAGTCCTTACAGAGATGCACCTTCTGATGCGAATATGATGACTTTTAGCGGGGGGATGGGATATCGCAACAAAGGATTTTTTGCAGACCTCACTTATGTTCACCTGGTGACGAATGATTTCGATGTCCCTTATCGTTTACAGGCGAAGCAAAACACTTTTGCAAATGTGACGCGAAAAACCGGAAATATCACAGCGACTATTGGTGTAAAGTTTTAATTACAAAATCCGCAGCATTTGCAGGCTGTACCGGATGAATGTCAGGATCCTTCTTAAACCATGTCATTTGCCTTTTTGCATAGTGCCGTGTATTTTGTTTGATCAGGTCAAATGCCTGTTCTTCTGATATTTTATTGTCGAAATAATCGAATAACTCCCTATATCCTACGGTTTGTAATGCATTTAAATCTCTGAAAGGATAAAGGCCCCGTGCTTCATCCCGCAAACCTTCGTGTCTCATAAGGTCTACCCGCCTGTTAATCCGATCGTATAAAATTTCCCGGGGGACATCAAGTGTGATCTTCAAAATATTAAAATCCCGTGCTTTTTTAGCGTGTTGCTGATAACGGAGAACTGAAGTACCCGTCGTCCTTATTACTTCCAGCGCACGAAGCATACGATGCGGATTCCTGATCTCTCCCTCGGCCCAAAAAAAAGGATCCTCAATCCGAATGGACCCCTGCAGAAATGTTATGCCTTTTTCTGCATAGGCGTCTGAAATGGTCTTTCTTACGCCTTCATCTGTTTGCGGGATTACATCCAACCCGTCGCAAAAAGCTTTGATATATAATCCTGTGCCGCCGCACATGACTGCAACATCCCGGTTAGAGAAAATATTTTCTGCCGCACTCAAAGCATAATTTTCAAAATCTGCAGCAGAAAGGTTTTCCTTAACGGAATGAGAATTGATAAAATGGTGAGGGATATCAGCAAGTTGCTCAGGCGAAGGTTTTGCTACACCGATGTTCAGTTCTTTAAAACACTGGCGGCTATCCGAAGAAATTATCTCTGTTTGAAAATATTTTGCAAGTTCAATTGCAACATCTGTTTTACCGCTTGCCGTAGGGCCGGATATAATTATACAGGTCTTTTTTTTCATAATAATTGCAGGCTTATATAGAGCCGCAAATTTTAGTATTCTTCCTGCGTGTCGGTACTTTCAGCAGCATCCTGCTCTTCATTCTGTTCATCTCCTTCTTCACCTTCCTCACCAAAACCATCACCTATTGCATCAGGCTGCAGGTCATATTTTTCCTCCATTTCAGCAAGGCGTTTATCTACAAGTCCTTTTGTGCCGTACTGAGAAGGCGGGATCCCTTCAGATCTTACGCAAGCAGGATAATCAATTTTTTTATTTACTTCCTTATCTACATTTATAAGCTCCACCATGAAGCTCCAGTTCTTCACAAAATCATACTCATAAATAAATTTCTGATTGGGATCACGCATTTCCGTTCCTATAACTGTATCCGCCATAATAAGCGGTTCGGCTTTATAAGCCTTATCATACTTCTCAAGGGAAATTTCCCTTCCCCGCTGCCAGATATCATTACTCCTGTAAAATGTAGCACTGTGCTTATTGTCAAAATCATAACACTTTAATATAGCCAGATGCAGATCGAAAAAACTGTTGGTGTGTTTTATTGCTATATCCCGGTAAACGCTTTCATCTTCCTGAAAATAGATCCTGAACTTTAAAATAGCCATGAAACGAAATTAATGTTTTTAAAACCGGCAAAACATATACCGAATTTTACGCCGGATCCCCTCCATTTAAAATTGAAGTTCCTTTTTCAATCATGTACGCATATGCTGCATCATAATTATTTGAAATTTCCCCATCCAGTATAGCATTTCTGATCGCATCTTTTATGATTCCCACGGGTTTAGAAGGAGGTAAATTAAATGCTTTCATAATCATCTCCCCTGTTACAGGCGGTTGCCAGTTTCTGAAATGATCACTCTCCTCTACCTCGGTACAGCGTCTGCGGACCAACTCAAAATTTTCGGTAAATCGTTTTACTTTCTGCGCATTTTTAGATGTGATATCTGCGTCACAAAGTTTCATAAGGCTGTCAATATCGTCGCCTGCATCAAAAAGCAATCGCCGGATGGCAGAATCTGTTATGTTTTCTTTAGTGAGACAGATGGGACGCAAATGCATTTCCACCATTTTACGTACGAAATTCATTTTCTCATTTTGCGGTAATTTCAGCTGTACAAATATCTTTGGCACCATCCTTCCGCCCACAGCTTCATGGCCATGAAACGTCCAGCCATGTCCCTCTTCAAATTTCTTTGTTGCGGGCTTGGCAATATCATGAAGAAGAGCAGCCCACCTTAGCCAGAGGTCATCCGTAGTTTTTGAAATATTATCCACTACCTGCAGCGTATGATAAAAATTATCTTTATGCCCGTAACCATCTACAAACTCTGCACCTGCAAGGGCAACCATCTGCGGAAAGATTATTTGCAATAATCCGGTCTTATACAGGAGATCAAAACCGACTGAAGGCTTTTCGCTGAGTAAAATTTTATTCAGTTCATCAGTAATTCTTTCTTTTGTAATAATCTTAATTCGGCCGGCATTACTCTTTATGCCCTGCAATGTTTTTTCTTCTATTTGAAATTGTAACTGAGCGGCAAAACGTATTGCACGCATCATCCTAAGGGGATCATCGGAAAAGGTGATGTCGGGCGACAACGGGGTTTTAATGATCTTTCTGTCAATGTCGCCTAAGCCGTCAAAAGGATCTGTAAGCACACCGAAGTCTTTTTCACTGAGGTGTATTCCCATTGCATTAATGGTAAAATCTCTCCTGTTCTGATCATCTGCCAAAGTGCCCGGCACTACTTTGGGATTTCTGCTTTCAGATTCGTAGCTTTCTTTTCTTGCGCCGACAAATTCTATTTCTGTATCCCCGTACTTTATCTGTGCCGTACCATAAGTTTTAAAAATATTGACCGAAGGCGTAGGCGTAAGCATCCGTGCAGTTGCTTCAGCCAGATCAATCCCGTTACCCACACATACTATATCAATATCTTTCGTGGGCCTGCCCATTATCTTATCCCTGACAAATCCACCTATAACATACGCTTCTGCTCCCTGTTCCGTAGCAGCAGATGCGATTTTTTTAAAAATATGCAATTCAGATTCGTTGCACTCAATCTTCATATCCGGCAAAAATACGGGCAAAGAGGAAAGGATGGCTGAAAGGTTGACTCAATCACTGTCTCTCATTGGATATTTAAAGAGGAGAGGATGAATCACAATCTGACTGCTAAAATCTAAAATCTTACATCTATTCTCCCGGCACCAATCTTGTCCTTAACAGCATCCGCAAAAAAATGCTTTCTTTTGCACTTTATTTTGCCATATTGACCTAAACGTTTTTGATGAATAATAAGTTTTTTTTACAGGGACAGGAAGAGGAGATGGAATTTATGCCGATCATACCCCTGAATGATGATGAAGACGGAAACGCAGACTCAGACCCGATCCCCGAAGAACTCCCTATTCTACCCCTTAGAAATACAGTGCTGTTTCCCGGTGTTGTAATTCCCATAACTGTAGGGAGGGATAAGAGTATAAAAGCGGTGAATGATGCCTATAAATCTGACAAGTTGATAGGAGTTGTAGCGCAAAAAGACAGTACGATAGAGGAACCCCAAATAGCAGATCTGGAAAATACGGGTACAGTTGCCAAAATAGTGAAGCTCATTAAAATGCCTGATGGCGGTACTACTGTAATCATTCAGGGCCGTAAAAGGTTTACAATTGCTGAAATTACCTCGGAAGATCCTTACTTTAAAGCGAAAATAGTTGTACTTACAGAAGAAACGTATAAAGGAGATGCAGACCTGGAAGCTATTGTGGGCAGCATCAAAGACCTGGCAGCTCAGATTATAGGCTTATCGCCGAACCTGCCCAGCGAAGCCGGAATCATTTTAAAAAACATTGAGAATCCTTCTTTTCTCATCCATTTTGTAAGCAGTAACCTTAACAGTGATCTTAAACAAAAGCAAAAGCTGCTTGAAATAAGTGATCTGAAAGAAAGGGCAGAACTGCTTATGAACCTCATGCATACAGAATTACAGTATGCTGAGCTTAAGAATAAGGTAACCAATAAGACACGTGCAGAGCTGGATAAACAGCAAAGGGATTATTTTCTGCAACAGCAGATGAAGGCTATTAAAGATGAGCTCGGCGGTGATAATGTGGCGGAGGTAAAGGAAATGCAGAAGGAGGCGGAAATGAAGAAGTGGCCCGTAGCTGCAGCTGAAATGTTTAAAAAGGGTGTAGAGAAACTGGAACGTATGCATCCTTCTACCCCGGATTATTCTGTAGTGTATAACCACCTGGACCTGATGCTGGAATTGCCGTGGAACGACTATACCAGTGACCTGTATGACCTGCGCAAAGCTAAAAAGGTTCTGGACCATGACCATTACGGCATGAATAAAATAAAGGAACGCATCCTGGAATATATAGCAGTATTGAAACTAAAGGGTGATATGAAGAGTCCGATCCTGTGTTTTATAGGCCCTCCGGGTATAGGAAAAACAAGTTTAGGAAAAAGCATTGCCGCTGCTATCAACAGAAAATATGTGCGTGTAAGCCTCGGTGGTATTCATGATGAAAGTGAGATACGAGGGCATCGCAAGACCTATGTGGGGGCAATGCCCGGCCGTATTCTTCAATCAATAAAAAAAGCGAAGAGCAGCAACCCGGTAATTATCCTGGATGAAATAGATAAAGTAGGCAGCGATCACCGCGGAGATCCTTCTTCTGCCCTTTTGGAAGTACTTGACCCGGAACAAAACAACAGTTTTTACGATAACTACCTGGAGCTTGAGTATGACCTCAGCAAGGTTTTATTTATAGCTACAGCCAATAATATCAGTAACATTCAACCGGCATTGCGGGATCGTTTGGAAGTTATAGATCTGAGCGGTTATGCTGTAGAAGAAAAAATAGAAATTGCAAAAAGGCATCTGATGCCGAAGGAAAAAGAAATGCATGGATTGAAACCGGAGAGTTTCAAAATCAGCGACATGGTTTTACAAAAGGTAATAGAAGATTATACCCGCGAAAGCGGCGTAAGAGAACTCAACAGGCAACTTGCGAGCATTATGCGGTATCAGGCTAAAGAGATCGTACTCCGCGGAAAATTGAAGGCCACTATTACGAATAATGATGTGGAAAAAATATTAGGCAAACCCAGGTACAGCAATGAGTTATACAAAACTGCCTCTATGCCCGGTGTGGCAGTTGGGCTTGCATGGACTTATGTTGGTGGAGATATATTATTTATAGAAACGCAGCTAAGCGAAGGTAAAGGCGAACTGCAACTTACCGGTAATCTCGGTAATGTAATGAAAGAAAGCGCTACCACTGCTTTTACATGGTTAAAGGGGAATGCAAAAAAAGCGGGTATTGACCCGGAGCTCTTTGCTAAGAAAAATGCGCACATCCATATTCCCGAAGGTGCTACTCCTAAAGACGGGCCGAGTGCAGGGATCACTTTGATGACAGCACTTGCGAGTGCTTTTACCGGCAGAAAAGTAATGCCTTACCTGGCTATGACAGGAGAAATTACATTACGCGGCCAAGTATTACCCGTAGGAGGAATTAAAGAAAAAGTTCTTGCGGCTAAGAGATCAGGAATAAAAGAAATTATAATGTGTTATATGAACGAGAAAGATGTCTCGGAAATAAACCCTCATTTTATTAAAGGAGTAAAATTTCATTATGTGAAAACGATGGCCCAGGTGCTTGAAATTGCCCTGTCTTAAAAATATTTTTATAATTTAAAACCAAGTTTATCATAACCCCGTACATCGTGTACTATCTCAACTGATTTCATGTTGGTTGTTTTAAGGGTTAAAAGAAGATTCCCGCCGGTTCTCCGGGGGGAATTTATTTATAGATAAGTTGGTGACAGAATAAACATCACCTTCCGCAGATTTTCAGGGTCAAGGGATTAAAATTCCACCGGGGACAACTATTATTTGTGAACGCTGCATACCCGGGCTGCTTTTTAAAGCATTTTCAATATTTTCATTTCTTTCCTGATCGCTGCCGGATGCCATAAATATATATCCGTAAATTTTAATCTCTTTGCCCGGTACAGGAACTGCATCTGTGTTATTGTAATCCTCCCCTTTTAATTGTTGCCAGCTTTTCCGGAATCTCTTTTTTATGCTTGCTTCGTCATCATCGATTTGTATGGTGTAGATATATGGATCGCCGCTGCCTGATGGCATACGGCTTTGAGATGGGATCGGATTTTCAACAGTTTCAGTAGTGGCGCTTTCAGAAAATAACCCGGGATTTACCGGTGGAAGTTGCGGCATATTTTTAGGGACCGGAATATCCGGACTGTAATTATTTTCAGCCTGTATGAGCGCTGATGATAATGAACTGTCCTGATATGTCTGCGTAGAAATCTCCGTATTTTTAGTGGGAGGAATATCTGTTTTTGTTGCTGTAGTAACTGTTGTTGCGGTTTTATCTTTTTTTAAGTAATTGAATCCGTAATACATTACTGCAGCGATCAGTAACAAAAGTATTAACGGCAGCACAACAGGTGCTTTTTTTGATTTTGCAACGCCGCGTTGTACAGTGACAGTTTCGCCGGGAATCAGGGGTAAGGGTTCGAGCTTTGTGCTGACGTTTTCGTGCCCGAATTCTATAAGTTGAATCGTAGTATTGTCCGCAGTATTGTTCTTATCCGCAAGTTTTACTAATTCAGCAACCCGCATCTGCAGATCTTTTTTTCTGTTATAAACGATAGGTGTACCGAAATTTTCTAAAATTACAGATTCCAAACCTGCAGAACATAAAAGCAACAAATCACCAGCACCGGGTGAGAGAGGCGCATTACAGATCTGAGGATCAATCATCGCACTTCCTAAATAACCTTCGGCGAGCGCTGACTCATCATCTTCGGACAGTATAATGTTGCCTTCGTCTGTTGGCATACCCGCCAGAAGAAACGCCTTACCGTCTTTATAATAATACAACCTGCTGTGCCCGATGCTGCCATAATAAACTTTATTACCTTTTACGACAACAATAAGGCAAGTACTGCGCATGCCGATCAACTCAGGTTCTTCCTGTATTTTACGCAATACTGCATTATTTGCATGAGTAAGTGCTTTGTGAATGGATATGATCGGGTTGTTATAAACAGAAGTGTTATAAAATTCACGTACGGCATCAACAGCTGTTTTAGATGCTACATGTCCGCCCACAGGATTGCCGGCGCCATCGCAGAGTACAAATAATTTACCGTTCACGGTTTCAAAACAACCGTAAAAATCCTCATTTACTCTACCGGCTGAGCCTGTTTCAGATATGTTTCCGTATTTAAAATTCTCCGTCATTCACTTGCAAATTTAAATGCCTGCATGGCAAATCCTGTTCCCAAAAGAGTCTGCTTATTGGTTTATGCTGTAGCCCCTAATAATCCCGTTGCCTGTCTAACCAGTCAGGTTCCTTCTGTACTGTCAGTGCCTGTATAATTCCTACCAGAAACATTAAGAAAACATTTGCTGAGAGAAAAAAAAGATCATAGCTCATATATTCTCCTACGGTGGTATAAAAATGCCTGAAAAAAATAATGATATCCGTTACAAAGAAATAAGCCCATGCGCAAAGGGCTATTGAAAATATGATATAAGAAAAGACTTTTGCAGATGCAGAAGGATGAGATTTTGTGCGTTTAATATAAATAAGATAAACACTTACAAAAAGTGAAGCCGGCACGCAAATAATGAACAGGGTGAAAAGATGTACAATGCCCGGTATATAACTGAGGAGGCCGAAAAAAAACTTCAATACAAAGAGAATAATAATTATCGCTGCCAGAAACCCGATGAACATAAAGAACATAGTACCGAAAAGCCGTAAATATTTGCCGTTATCCTGCATTACAGTTCTTTAGATTATTAGGGAGATACATCAATTTATTATTTACAAACAACTTCCGCGATTTATTTAAAATAACTCAGGTTAGTTTTAGGAGTGAGTGTAAGGAGCGTTTCATAGATCAGTTTCACCGTGTTTTCAATGTCATCCCGGTGCAGCATTTCTACAGTTGTATGCATGTAACGCAATGGGATAGAAATGAGTACTGACGGGCAACCGTCATTAGAATAAGCAAAAGATTCCGTATCGGTACCGGTGCTTCGGCTAACTGCTCTTAGCTGATATGGGATCTTGTGCTTGTTAGCAGTATCCTCTACTATTGTAAGTAATTTATTGTGTACTGCCGGGCCGTAACATAGAGAAGGTCCTTTACCGCATGAGCAATCACCTTCAATGATCTTGTTTATCATCGGTGTGGTGCTGTCGTGCGTTACATCAGTCACGATAGCAATGTCAGGCTTTATTCGCCGCGCTATCATTTCTGCACCGCGAAGGCCGATCTCTTCCTGTACTGCATTCACAATATAAAGCCCAAAGGGCAGTTTCTTTTTATTCTCTTTAAGCAATCTTGCAACTTCCGCAATCATAAAACCACCGATGCGATTGTCAAAGGCACGACCGATAAGGTAACCGTGTGCCAATTCCTCATACCCGTCTTCATAAACTGCAATTGCCCCTATGTGTATTCCCAATGCTTCCACTTCTTTTTTAGTTCGGGCACCGCAATCCAAAAAAAGATTTTCCACTTTCGGAACAGGTTCTTTAGAATCATTATTACTCAGCCGAGTATGAATAGCCGGCCATCCGAAGACTGCCCGAACGATCCCTTTTTTGCCATGAATTGCTACACGCATGCTCGGTGCTATCTGGTGGTCTACTCCCCCGTTCCTCTTGAGGTAGATAAGCCCTTCAGCAGAAATATAATTTACAAACCAACTTATTTCATCCGCATGAGCTTCTATTACTACTTTAAAATCAGCTCCCGGGTTTATAACTCCAACTGCAGTACCGTAAGGGTCAGTAAAGAACTCGTCCACATAAGGCTTCAGGTATTCCATCCATAATTGCTGTCCGCCGCTTTCAAAACCGGTAGGGGAAGGATTATTTATATATTTTTCAAGAAAACTGTATGAATTTACCGGAAGAAGACCTTTCGCTTTAGCTGCTTTTGCCATTATAACACTTTG
Source organism: Ferruginibacter sp. (assembly GCA_041745235.1). GTDB lineage: Bacteria > Bacteroidota > Bacteroidia > Chitinophagales > Chitinophagaceae > Ferruginibacter. Next base: position 12,755 of record JBGTJG010000205.1, read on the forward strand.
AAGTGCGAAGGTAGCTAAAGCGTCTCAAAACGTAAATGCAGGCCAAATGGAGTACAACAAATTGCTGTATTGCTAACAACTTCGGTTAAAAGGTACAGTTTTGCCTGCATTAAAATAATTCGGCAAAGTAAGTACCCAATGCAGAAAGGATCATAAGCCCATCTACAATGAAATAATAAAAAACATAGGGTTGAGGTTTCAGAGAGAGCCTGTAAGTTAGCCAAACAATTATACCCGTAACAGTAAATGCGATCAACTGAGCGGTATCATGAAAATAATATCGCAACAGTAAACCTGAAATAAAGTAACACGCAAAAGCAAGGTGAATAATGATATTTAATTGTGTGCTCTTGAGATCTGTAGCAAGGCTGTGTAAGCCGCGAATTTTGTCTGAATATACATCCCGCTGATCAAATATTATACACAGCAAAAGCATAAAGAAAAATCTTGCAATCAACAAGCACCCTAATGATATCCAATCCACTTGAGTTAAAGCCGACGCGGGGACAGCGGTTGTTGCAAACGCCCATGTAAATGCCAAAAGAATGGTTTTAAAAAATCCTACCTTCTGAATCTTCTTTGAAAAGGAGAACGGCCACAAGGGAAGAGAATATAACAAGGTCAGGAAAAAACCAACTGCCGCGCTTGTGATCAGGTGGTCCGCATTTCGTAAACAATAAAATGTTGCTGCTCCGGAAAACACCAAAATCGTAAATAAAGAAATTTCTTTCTTTAAAAAGGGGAAAATGCCTTTACGGCGATTGAAATAAAACTTACTGAGCAGCCAATAAAAATTGTAGCTGCAGAGCGTTGAGAAAAATATAAATCCATAAATTAAAGGGTTGTGAGGAATCTTGAGCAGAATATTAGTCTGAAAGCATAAAGCTGCCGCACAACAGGCAATAAATACCGAATGGGATAAAATAAAATGAAGGAAACGCATTTAAGGCGTGGTGTACAATAAAGGCTTATCTGTTTTAATAACGTTACTCTTATTTTTTGCAAAATCTTTAATGTAAATCTCAAAGTAAAGTGAATCTGTAAACGGAGAAACACCATTTGATTTTGCAAGCAGTGAGCGCACAGCTATTTCCACATCTCCCTTAAAATTCTTTTTAGGGGCGGAGGATAAACCACGTGGAAACTTAAAGGAATCTTCCTTAAAAGGAGCAATAGTGATGTTTTTTACGTACACATAAGAAGTATCTTTTTGCTCGCTGAACCCCAGATCCCCTTCAGCATCCGTAACCTCTATAGTAATAATCGGGCTCTCCAATACATTAGAATTAGAAGAGGAAAAAGCAGGTGTGACAGATTTAAATTTTATCTGCGGAGCACTGGTATATTTATCTTTATTACAGGAAATGAAAATTAAAAACACCGCAAATGCAGCAAAGAGGTAACGCATAATTACTTTTTATGCCCAAATTTACTGATTGAAAAGCTAAAAACCATTTAAAATTTGCCATTGGCGTCTGCGCATATAACTAATACCTTCTGCATGAATAAGGATCAAGATTTTTTTTTAAGAAGGCAGATTTTACATACATCGCCGGAAAATTTCAATGACACTGCTTTGGAAGTTTTTCGATTTCAATATGCATACAATGAAACATACAGAACATTTTGCGATCTTTTGAAAAGAGACTTAGATGATGTAACAATCATTGAAAAGATTCCTTTTTTACCGATCCGTTTTTTTAAAACAAAACAAATAAAAACAACTGCCTTTGATGCAGAATTAATATTTGAAAGCAGCGGAACGAGCGGCTGCGCTACAAGCCGCCATCACGTAAAAGAAAGCCGATTGTACGAAGAAAGTTTTCTGAAGGCTTTCCGGGAAGCGTACGGCGATGAAAAAAAGTATTGCATTCTCGGTTTGTTGCCGTCATATCTGGAAAGA
>JBGTJG010000206.1:0-8036 GCA_041745235.1 Ferruginibacter sp.
CTTGTTTTGACATGAATATAACCGGGCTAAAAAATATCGGCGGTGGCGTAGCATACATAGTTGATTCTCCTACCCTTCTCCAAATACATAAAAAAATGCAGGATGATTTCAGTACTATGCTCATCGGCAAAGACAAAACGAAATTGTGGCCCCACATTACAGTACAAAATAAAGTAACGGCATACAAAGCGGATGTTTTGTACAAACAGTTGTCTGAAACTTTTATTCCCTTTACAGTAACTGCAGTTGGCTTGTCCACCTGGCTTTACCTGCAAGGGCCTTGGGAAAAGAAGGCAGAATTTATGTTTGATAAAAGCTGACTGCTATTTAACTTCTAACAGATTATCCGCCGGTTTTTTATCCGGCACATATGTGCTGCCTAACTGAATTTTGCGAATTGTTTTAACGGTTGCAACAGGTATGGTAATGATCTGTTCATCCTTTTCCCAAACTCCTATATTATGATGTTGCTTTTCTGTAGTACCGTCAGTATAAGTATATAAAAGATCTACCGGCATTGGTTTTCTGCTTTTATTTTCGATTTTGATATTGTAACCCGTACTCGTTTTTTCATTGCCGGCAATGGCAAGATCGGTTACGCCACCTTCAAAGAACCAGCGTTTCCAGAACCAGTTCAGATTTTTTCCGCTTCCTTCATTCATGCTGTAAAAAAAGTCATAGGGCATCGGGTGTTTCCCCTGCCATTGGCGGATATAATGATGCAGGGCTTTTGTGAAAAGTTCATCGCCCAAATAATCCCTCACAAATAAATAGGCGAAAGCCGGCTTAGGATATGAATTGGTAAATGATCCCGTTCCCTTCAGTTCCGGCGTCAGTGTCATGATCGGTGTATCATCTTTTTCCCCGGAGGATCTTGCAGTAGGGGCAATGCCATAATCATCAATATAACCGGGTTCTATCATTGTAGAAATAAGCCACTCTCCTATTGTGGCCCAGCCTTCATCCATCCAGGCATATTTGGTTTCATTTGTTCCCATGTAAAAAGGAAACATGGTGTGGAATATTTCGTGATCGCTCAGCGTTATTGCATCTTCTCTTTTTTCTACAGGATTATCATTTGCCATCATTGGGTATTCCATTTGATCGGAGCCGTCAAAAACGGTCATGTGATTATACGGAAAGGGCCATTTCGGAAAACTGTAGCTCATATGGCCAACAGTTTTTCTTGCAAAATCAATTACTTCATAATAATCTTTATGAATAGGATTGAAAGCCGCATCTACACGGGTTCTTCGGCGTGTTGATTTATCTACTACTAAGCTTGAGGAACGCCACACATAATGATCACTCAATGCAAAAACAAAATCCGTAACATTTTTCGCAGTGAATCTCCAGGTATTAAATTGATTCTGCCTGGTTATGTTTCCTTTTTTAAGGTCTGAACTGTCTATCACATAGATCACTTCATCATTTCTTTTTGCTTTTTCTAATCGCTTTCCAAAGGTATTGGTGAGTACATTTTTTACATTTGTAAGATCTCCGGTTGCCCATACCACATAATTGTTAGGGACTGTAACCGCTACTTTAAAATTGCAAAAATCATTGTAAAACTCTTCCGAACCGCGATAAGGATATTTGTTCCACCCGTCTATATCATCATATACCGCTATCCGCGGAAAGAAATATGCAATGAAATATGATCCTGAATCTACCTGCCCCGTTCTCACGTGTGAGCCTTTGTTCAAAGTATAGTTGTAAGAGATATTGACTGATATAGTTTTGCCCGGCGCAAGCGGCTTAATGGCCGTATGCATATTTGTACTGTCAATGATTAAAGAAGCCAAATCCTTTGCTGTATTATTTATATCCATCCTTGTAATTGAAACACCGGGACCCTGATCTGCCAGTTTTATATTTTTTGGCGCATTGCCTTTTTTATAAAGATTCGGATAAAGCTTAAACCACATCTCTTTTAAAGTATCCGGGCTGTTATTTACATATACCGCAGATACTGTTCCGCTCACTAATCTTGATGTCGGATCAAAATTTACTTTCAGATCATAATTGGCAGTGTTTTGCCAATAATTTGACCCGGGCTTGCCGGTGGTGCTGCGGGTGCCTTTTTTGTAGGCAGTTTCTATGCTTTTTTCTAAAATTGGAAGGGATTGCTGTGCAGAAAGAGTGATGCAAATACTCATTAAAAATATCCAGAAGATCACTTTCATTAATATAAAATTGTAAAATGCAAAATAAAACTGTCCAATACTTTTTTATTCAAAAGAAAATTTCTTTTAGCAAAGGGGAGTTTGGTTTAATTTTAAATCGTTGCGCATCAATACACTTCAATGTTTCGTCAAGAATAATATATCCAATCCAAAAATTAAAATCAGGCTTAGTCTGAACGTTATTGAAATACTGAATATTTTTTTCGTAAAAAGGATCACTTGTTTCAGCAATCATTTTGTAGGCAGTACATAATAAATACATTTTAAAAATATTTCCATCATTTGCAAATATTTTTAATGTAAAACATGAAGATTGCCTTATTTGTGAAATATCCCTATTGATATCCAAATTATAATTTGGGTGATATTTATCAAGAAAAAAATTCGCAATATCTTCAATCGAAGGATTAGTTTTCATAAAAAATATTACGCAGATTAGTAAATTATTGAACCGAGTTTATACATGTAGGAATACCCGGAGCGGCAGGATAATAACTTTTATTTGGATAGTATTGAGTAACATAAGGTAAGTAGTATTTACGACCATTGACACCGTTATAGATCTCATTATTTATTGGTATCCATGTCACAGGGACATTTTTATCTACATTAATAACAACTCCTTTGTCAATAACCCAAACTCCCCCATTAGGATGCTTTATGAAAAATATATTATCGTTAGGATAACAGTTGATAGGTTTTACTCTAACTTTTAAACCCGCTGGCATGGTTTTAAAATCTTCGCAATAAAAGGTTGCATCTTCTGTAATGGAGTAAGCAAATAGATGATTTATTTCTGATAAATTTGCCACAGTTTTAAATTCATTAGAGGGATAAATGTATCCGTCCTTTTCTATAATTAGATTTCCCAAATTATCTTTTGTCCATGTTGGTTGATTATTGTAATCAATAAATTTTACTGGTTTTGAATTGGTTGTTTGAGAATTGGATGTTTTACTTTTTCCAGTTTGATTATAAGAAGAGAACCAGCCATTAGAAATAGCTGCTAATCTTGCCCTTTTTGCAGGGTGAGTTAGAGTTCCCTCTATAGAGGATGAAAGATTTATAGCATATTTTGCCTCTTCTACGTTAGCTCCAAGTTTTTGAAGAATAAATCCTGAAAATTTATCTGCTTCTAATTCTATCTCTGGCCTACTCCCACCTGCTTGAAGACTGTGGCCTGATAAATGATGTCCTACTTCGTGTGCCAGAATACTTAGTGCAGCCCAATCATTTGACGCTTCACTAATTCTTTGAATAAAAGACGGATTGTAAATTATATACCGGTCGTAAGATTTAGTTGAAGCATTATATAATAAAGTAGCGCACGCATTCGGAACATTCCCCATAACTAATACAAAGTTAGCTGGAATTCCAGCCGCAGATGTTATACGATATAATGAAGACATGGCCTCAGTACCTGCTGGAAATTTATAAACTGTCGTTGGCAATCGTTCTCCAAAATAACTACATGATTTAGTAATAGTTATTTTTGGTTGTGAAACAGACATCGCAGGAAAAAGAATAATAAGCAATAATATTCTCATAATAAATCTTTATGCAATTTACTGTAATCTTACATTTGATTTTAAAACAATATATCACAAAAATTGCAAGAATCGATAATAAATCTTCCATCAATTCAAATTCCTAAAATCCACCGGCACCAACTTACTCACCCCCGCCTCCTGCATTGTAACACCATAAATAACATCTACAGCACTCATCGTTTGCTTATTGTGGGTTACAATAATGAACTGCGAGTTTTCACTGAACTGCTTTATCATATTGGTAAACTTGCCCACGTTAGCATCATCCAGCGGTGCATCTACTTCATCCAGGATACAGAACGGTGCAGGTTTGATCAGATAGATTGCAAAAAGCAATGCAGTTGCCGTTAATGTCTTTTCTCCGCCGCTCAACTGACCTATTGAAGACGGCCTTTTCCCTTTTGGTTTAGCTACGATCTCTATACCGGACTCTGCAAGGTTCTCCGGATCAGAAAGTATCAGATCTGCAGTGTCTTCATCAGAAAATAATGCTTGGAAAACTTTTTGGAAATTATCCCTTGTCTTATTAAATGTATCCAGGAATTGCCTGTTAGCCGTAGCCTCCACTTCCTGTATGGTTTGCATCAGGCTATCTTTTGCCGTAACGAGATCATCTTTTTGTTCAAGGATGAATTCATACCGTTTTTTCATTTCGGTATATGCCTCTATTGCTGTCGGGTTCACTTCCCCTATATTTTCCAAACGCTTGCGCATTCTTTCATTGCGCTCTTTAAGATCATCGATACTAGCTTCACCGGTGCGGGGCTCATCTATGATCACATCCAGATCTACGCGAAACTCAACACTCAGCCGCTCTTTCATTGAACTTAACTGCAATTTGAGGTCAGTGAGCTTATCCTTTATTTCATTGAGCAAAGTATCAATGATCTCTTTTGATTTTTGCTTTTGCCGCAGTTCACTTTCTTTCTCAGTAAGTATACTCCTCAGATTATAGTATTCCTGATCCGCCCTGTTCAGCTTAGCTTCTTCTGCTTCTTTATTTTTGAGCATATCATTCAGCAGGTCCTCAGTTTCTTTTAAAGCCAATGCCGTGGTGCTTATGCCCTCTTCAGCATCCCGTAACTGCACGCCCCCTGTCTCGACCTGCGTTTTAAGTTCCGTAAGCTGATTGCTTTTAAACTCATGTTCAGATTTAAGGGAGGATACCTTGCTTTGTTGTTTTGCAAAATTGATATTGCTGTCGTTGTATGCACCCACGGCAAGATTATAATCATTCTCTGCAGCCGCATATTCAGTTTCTATTCCCTGAAGCTCTTCAGCCAATGCTTTCAGCTGATCATTAAATTTCCCCAGCTGCGCACGGGTATCTGTAATGCCATCCTGATTTTGCTGCAATTGAGCCTGCAGTTCCTTCACTTTCGTGGTGCCTGCATTTTCCTGATAATTGTAATTTTCTATTTTATTCTGTAAGGAGAAAACAAGATTTGTAAGCTCATTTATCTCCTGTTGTGTCTGCCGTATGGCATTTTCTTTAAGTTCTTCATTGTAACCGATCACTTCGTTGTGCCGCTGCTGAATGGTGGCTTTCAGATCAGCCACCGTTTTTTGCTGAGCGGTTATTTCTTTTTGAAGTTTCTCAAGGTTTTTTGCACGGCCTATTTTCTTTCCTTCAAACAAGCCTACGCTTCCGCCGGTAAGTGTATATTTTCCTTTTACATACTTCCCTGTTTTTTCCAGGATAACCGCACCGTTGCTATGTTGCAGTGCATCTTCATTTTCCGCGATGAAAACATTCCCCAACAAGTATTTACCAAGATTTTCATATTTACTGTCTATCTCGGTTACATCAAGTGCCGGGATCGTTCCTTCAGGCTTATGTGGGATTTCTGTCTCGCCGAACTTATCCAATAAAAAGAAATTTGCTTTCCCCTTTTTATTATCATCCAAAAGATGAATGGCCTGCAAGCCTTCCTGCAGGTTATTTACCACATAATAATTCAGATAAGGTTCCAATACATTTTCCACTGCAGCACGATACTCTTCCCCTACATAAATAATATCTGAAAGCAGCGGTGCGTCTTTGTTCCAGCCGGTATTGTTGTGCAGGAATTTTACACTTTCCGGGTAGCCGTCCATAGAATCTACAAGGCTCTTCAACAGATCATGTTCATTTGTACGTGCATCCAGCTTCCGGTTTTCTTCCGCAAGATTGCTGCGCATGCCTTCCAGGATATTCTGCGTTTGTAATATTTGCTCTTTGGTACGGTCCTGCTGCTCCTGCAATTGCTGCAGGTCGGTTTTCTTTTGTGCTAAAGATGCATCTTTCCCTTTCTTATCCTCCGTCAGCGTCTGTATCTGCGCTAACCTTTGCTTCTGTTCCTCAGTAAGCTGCACGATCATCCGCTGCAAATTCTGAATGCCCGTATCGGCGACTGCAACTTTTTTCTCCGCATCAAATTGACTACGCTGCATTTCCTGGTTATTCCGGCGAAGAATATCTATTGCACCGCGCCTGTCGTCAAAAACGCCACGCTTTGCTTCCACGGTAGCCTTCAGTGATTTAACCTTCTCTTCCAGTTCTGTTACCTTCTGTTCCTCTTCTATGATCTGGTTTGCAGTGAAGGATATGCTTTCCTCAAGGCCTTTCAATTGACCCGATGCTTTTTTAAGAAATTCATCCAGATTAGCCTTGGTCTCCCTGATATGCTGTAGCTTCTGCGAACTCAGATTCTTTTCATTCTCTTTGCTCCTTACTGTATCCAGCATTTCATTGTAAGCATGCTGCATTTGCTGCAACGCTTTTTCCTTTTCGATGAATGCCAGTTTTTCCTGCTCTAATGCTGCATCTTCAGAAGCAATGCTTGCCTCCAATTCTATACGGCGATCTACTTCCTGTTGCTGCTGTGTATTCAGATCCCTATAAGTAATATTAAAACCTTCCAGCGCAGCTTTAGCAAGCTCTATGGAAACCTCTTTATATTCTTTCTTTATCTCAAAATATTTCTCAGCCTTCTTAGCCTGATTCTCCAGGCTTTTGAGCTGGTTGTTTATTTCGAAAAGAAGGTCTTCTATACGTGCAAGATCCTGCTCCGTAGCATCCAGTTTGAGTTTTGCCTCTTTCTTCCGGGTTTTATAAATAGTAATTCCTGCAGCCTGCTCCAGCATTCTGCGGCGGCTGTTCTCTTTGTCTTTTATGATATCATCTACCATTCCCAGCTCAATGATGGCATAGCTGTCCGTGCTGATGCCCGTATCCATGAAAAGGTTGTGAATATCCTTTAGGCGGCAAGCCACATCATTCAGACGGTATTCACTTTCCCCGTTCTTATAATATTTACGGGTTACCGTGACCATGTTAAATTCGGTCGGTAATAAATTTTTTGTATTCTCAAATGTGAGGCTTACTTCCGCAAGGCCGCTTGCATTACGGGTCTTGCTGCCGTTAAATACAAGGCTCTCCAGGTTTTCACTGCGCAGGTTACTGATCTTGTGCTCACCGATAACCCACCGGATGCTGTCAATAATATTGCTTTTGCCGCAGCCATTGGGCCCGATCACACCGGTAATACCTTCATCAAAATTGAGCACAGTTTTATCGGCAAAACTTTTAAATCCCTTTATTTCTAAACTCTTTAATCGCACAGTTGTCCGGTTTTTGGTAAGGCGACAAACCTACGGGGAAATTGATAAACACCAATAGAGCGAAGGATAGATTGTATTCACAGACTGTACACATTTTTAAAAGCTGTTAAATTATAGGGAAATATGATGAATAACATTGCTTAAATGCAGTTGAACTTACTTTTGCAATTAAATTATTAAATATGAAATTATTTTTCCTTTCTGCTTTAGTACTAACGGGGGCTGTTACTATGGCTCAGCCTAAAATTGTTACTCAGGCTGTCATTTCTACGACCACAAATGTTATCGCTCCCGAAGAGGAGGATGTGGCACAGGTACAAAACCAGGGCGGCGGTGGCGGCATGAATTTCCGCAATTTTGGCGATGGCGAGACCAAGTCTACCACTTACATTAAAAATGATCTTGTAAAGACAAATTTTAAATCGGAAACTTTCCGGGGGAGCGTTTTCCGCAATAATTCTGCAAAAACAACTATTACTGTTTTTGAGATCATGGGAAATAAGCAGGGTATTTCCGCAACTGATGAGGACCAGGTATCTATGCGCAAAACTGCAGACAGCATGATGCAGGAAAGAGCTAAAACTGATACCGGCATGCAGCGCCGTACCCGCACGGTAACCCCGGATGCTTCAGTTATTTATACGGAAGAATCAAAAAAAATTGCCGGGTACAATTGCAAAAAAGCATATATCGTTAC
>JBGTJG010000207.1:0-5938 GCA_041745235.1 Ferruginibacter sp.
CTATGGATACGCTGGGCGCTGTAATAGGGCCTTCCCTGGCTCTGTTGTATTTATATTTTTATCCGAAAGATTATAAGATTTTATTTCTGATAGCTTTTATACCCGGATGCCTCGCAGTCATATTTACTTTTTTCCTTAAAGACAAGCGAGGGCCGAAATTTTCTGAGAAAAAAACAACATCTCTTTTTGCATTTACAAAATACTGGAAACAAAGCCCCGGAGCATATAGGAGACTGGTCACGGGTTTATTGGCTTTTACTTTATTCAACAGTTCAGACCTGTTTCTTATTTTAAAAGCTAAAGAAGCAGGGCTTACAGATACTGCAGTAATTGCTTTATATATATTTTACAACCTGATTTACGCAATGTGTGCTTACCCGTTGGGAGTTATTGCCGATAAGTTCGGATTGAAAAGAATGTACATTTTTGGACTTTTGCTTTTTGCTGTTGTCTATTTCGGAATGGGAATTACAAATGATATATACGTCATCTTTTTTCTTTTCTTTTTGTACGGGATCTATGCCGCCGCTACGGAAGGCATCTCAAAAGCATGGATCAGCAATATCTCAGATAAAAGTGATACAGCCACAGCAATAGGAACCTATTCAGGTTATCAGAGCATTTGTACAATGCTCGCAAGCAGCTTGGCAGGACTTCTATGGTTTCGCTTCGGAGCAGGAGTAGCCTTTCTTGTAACAGGTACAGCTACCGTATGTATTATCTTATACTTTCTGTCTTTTTCAGGGAAAATGTCCGGGCATCCAATACTTAAATAAGGTCTTCTCTCAGATAGTTATCAATTACCTTTACGGTATCAACCCTGATTTACTTTTGCCCACTGATCAATATAAATCTATGCTATGAATAAATACATTTTTCCTCTTTTCCTCCTATTAGCATCTACCCAAGTGATGAGTCAAACTAAAGGATACGTAGACAGCAATACAAAAGAATTTCACCTTAAAGGAAACATCAGCGACAACTATACTATTTACGGATATGCTTCACCTGATCTCAAATCTGAAAAGCTGATCAAATTTTCATTAACTACCTCCCCTGTCAAAAGCACTGCCGTCTATAAACTTGGTTCATATCATGAAACTACAAGCCTGAATGCCGGTGACAGGATAAAATTTATTAGTGTTATCGGGAAATTTGCAGAAATGAATTTCATAGCTGCGGATAACTCTGTCACCACTTTTTATATAAGAAAGAAAAACCTCGAAGGAGAATAAAGGCTCAATGATCAAAAAAAAAAGTCGGGCCTAATCGCCCGACTGCAGTTCTCACAGATTGCATTTTATATTATTTCGCAGAAAAGCTTTCTGCACTTGTGATCCACTGATCATCAACTGAAATACCGTTTTTCTTAATAAAATCCCGGCGCTCTTTTTCAAGTTTTTTCTCTCCTGATTTTCCGGCTACTATTTTTATTTTCGCTTTTCTTTCTTCATTAAGATTATACAACTCCTGTTTCTTTAAATCAGGAGTTCCGGTTCCGATAATAATTCTCGCTTTCTCATTATAAGTTTGATTGATGAACATCACCTGCTTCGCTTCATAATCGCTCAGTTTCGCCGACTTCATGATCAGTGCATTATCTCTGTCTGCTTTATCAGACTCAGCCCTTTGTCTGCTCAGTGATCCGTAATTTGATTTATTCGCACTATCTATTAAACGCAAGCCTTCTGTTTTATAAGCTATTCTTGCAGAGTCATACGAAAGATCTGCAATACTATCATTTTGTAATCGCAGAGAGTCTTCAGAAAGCATCGCTGTCAATTGCTTCTCTCTCTCTGCTTTTTTGATTCCTTCTTTTTTCTTAAAATTTGCATTTGCGCGGGATTCTTTAGATGGCTTTTTACCTGATCTCTTGTTTTTTTTTGTTTGCGCATCTGCAGTAAAAAGACAAAATGCGGAGACTAAAGTGAAGAGGAATTGTTTCATAGTAAATATTTTTTCGCATATTGTCAATTACTGTGCCGGTAAAGGTTATGTTAAATGTGATCTAAGTCTGAGCGCATCTTTCAGAGAATTTCTTAACACACAGTCGTAAAATTCTCCGAACGCGTTGTTACCAGATAAATTAAAAAATCAAACCCTTAAATTTACAATTGTATGGATGAAGCAGATCGTGCTTATTCTTTTAGGTTTAACAATTTTTTTGGCAGGATAGGATACCTGGCAGTGAGCTCCCTTTTTAAATTTTTTATACAGCTTATTATTGTCGTTCTGTATTCCCATAAATTATCGCTTACAGATTATGGGATCTATCAGTTTATCTGGATGTATATTAATTTTTTCAGTGTTTTAGGTCTTTTTGGGGCTACAACACTCATGCTCAGTACTCCATTGCACAGCATGGCGCAATGGATAAAAACTAACAGGAAAATAATTTTATCATGCTTTGTCGTTTTGAATACACTTGCCGTATTGTTCCTGTTTCTGTACGGCACTTATTTTAGTTCATACGAGAAAATCCTTCTTGTAATGTTATTATGCTTACAGAATGCAGGCCTCATTGCAGAAAGCATTGCTATAAAAAAAGAACAGGAAAAAAAACTATTTTATTCGAACCTGGTTTATACTCTGATCTATGCCATTGTCCATTTTTATCTTTTATTCAATACGTATTCTGTAACAACGCTCCTGCATTTTGTTATCCTTGCAACTTTAGTAAAATCCATTATTCTTTTCCGTGGATTTAAGCTTGAGGATAGAGAGAGAGCTTCACCAGATAACATAGGCAGACAATGGCTCCTGCTGGGTATAAATGATTTGTTGGGCGTACTTGGAAAATGGATAGATAAATGGCTGATTCTCTTTTTTCTGGCCCCCGCTCAGTTTGCAATCTATTTTAACGGCACTTATGAAATACCGGTCTTTATGATCATATTGGGTGCAATTGGCAGTGTTTCTCTGGTTGACTTTGCTAAGATCACGCAAGATCACGGTAAGATCGTAAAACTGTTATTTGAAAGATCTGCTTTATTGATGGCTTCTATAGTATTCCCCGCGTTTTGGTTTTTCCTTTTATATGCCGATGCTTTTATCCTTACCGTTTTCGGTACAAAATATCTGTCAAGTATTTCTATATTTAAAATAAGTATCCTGATGTTACCCGTGCGTATTGTTTATGCTACTACTGTACTCCAGGTGTATAACAGGACGGATTTAGTCGTTAAAGGATCTGTGCTGGATCTCATTATTGCAGCTACATTAATGTTAATCTTATATCCTCTTTGGGGACCTGAAGGCCTGGCGTTGACAGTTGTAATTTCAACGTATATTCAGGTAGGCTATTACCTGTGGCATACATCCAGATTAATAAATCAAAAAGTGAGTTATTTTTTCCCGTTTAAGAAACTCATTATTCTTTTGATCTTAAGTGGTTTTGCTATTGCAGCTACCGGGTATTCGGTAACCTCATTCAGCGTATACCATCGTTTACTTGCCGGGATTGCAATGTGCAGCTCAATTATATTTTTCTGTTTATTTTTTTTTCGAAAGAAAATTTATTCATCATGAATCATATCTCTTTTACTTCGCCTGATATTTTACATTTAGAAAAATACAGGCAGCCTAAAAAAGCCAGCCAGCCTGTATAATTGATCCCCATCATTATGTAATTAAATAACAGGAAAAGGCAAAAAATAATGATCAGGTATTTGTCAAACTTTTTTGTAAAAAATCCGATCCCAAAGGATAACTCTGCCACCACTGCGGACAGGTATAAAAAATAAGACAGGTAAATATGATTAACCAGATATAATATCATTTTTCCATAAACGGTCCCCGGGCTGTTTGCAAGATATGACGCGTGCTGCCCAAGCAAAATACCTGACATTTGTTCTGCATTGAAAACAGCTCCTGTCCGAATTTTCCAGATACCTGCACTAAAAAAAATAAGAAGAAAAAATATCCTTAATATATGCAGCAGGTAATAAAATCCGCTCACGCTGCGTGCATAAAAAATTACCGGCACAGTCATCCAGGCCACAAAGATTTCCGGACTCACTATGGACATGGAAGATATTAAAAGGCTGTAAAGCAGATGAAAAAATACAGTAAGTGTTGCAAGAGTCCGATTAAACCTCTTTTTGTAAACGGCGATAACAAGCAGGACCGGGAGCAGGAAATAAACAAAATCAAATAAAATTCTAACTCCTTTGTATTTTATTAAAAGACTTTGAACGTCTGTCAGCATAAAAAGGTTCAGCGTAACATCCGGTCGATTAACAAAGAAAACAGGATTAAGTGAAGTAAATAAGAGCCCATGGAAAAGCAGCCAGGCAAACCAAATCAAAAAACAGAAAATATACCAGGTGGCAAACTGCCGCCGGTGTTTGTCAATGAGTTCCAAATGGAAATATATTTTCGGGTGCGGAAATTTGTTTTAAGCCGGTGTTGTCTGATATATACCGAGAACGTGTAACAACTGCTTCGTTTACACGATAGCCTGCTATCTTCTGTAATAATAACTTGTACCAATCATTAAACTCGGCGTAATTCTCATCATACACATATGCGGATCGTTTTATAAAGGCATTGGGGCCCGCGGCACTAAATATTCTGTGCATTGACTGAAAAACACTTTCATTTATCGCGAAGGATTTGTGGTAATTTTCCGGAGTAACTAATAGAATGTCCCGCTCAGCAAAACTATATTGGCTCAGATCATCAAGCTTTCCATTCAGATAGATTTTATAAACCGATTGTGTATCTTTTATGCTCACAGGTTTGCTGTACATGCCAAACTGGAACAGCGGGGCTGCAACGATACCCTGTTTATAATTCAGGTAAATAAAGACGATTAAAAAACCGAAAAATCCGTAAAAGGCCGGCTTACTGTAATTATATAAATCTTTAATAAACATAATGCAGGTAAATTATGAAAAGCCGGATATTCCCATTTAAATTGTAATCAGATATTCACCCGGCCTGAGGCAAAACTAAACTAACTGATAAAATGATGTCAGCGCACAGTAAACTTAATACAAATACACCGAATGAAGTGAACACCGGCTTCGGCACCAATGCAGTGGATTACGGCGGCAGGCTTGTTAATAAAGACGGCACGCCTAATATCTATAAAACCGGGATACCGTTTTTGCAAAGGTTCAGCTGGTTCCACAGTATGCTCACCTTTTCAAAAATTAAATTTTTCCTGATCGTCCTTTGTTTTTACATAGCTATAAACATGGTTTTCACCCTGATCTATTACCTGGTCGGAACAGAACACCTTTCCGGTTTGAGTGTACATTCAGAAGCAGAAAGATTTTCCGAGGCGTTCTTCTTCAGCACCCAAACTTTTACTACTGTGGGTTATGGCAGGATAAGCCCTGTAGGTTTCCTGACAAGTGCTATTGCGGCCTTTGAAGCGCTGATCGGTTTAATGAGCTTCGCCTTGGTGACAGGGCTTCTGTACGGAAGATTCAGCAGGCCAATGGCATATTTAAAGTATTCTGATAATGCACTTATTTCACCTTATAAAGATTTTACCGGCCTTATGATACGTGTGGCCCCTTTTAAAAACACTACACTTACGGAAGCAGTTGCTAAGCTCACCATGGTAATTGCAACAGAAGAAAACGGAAAAGTGTCCAATAAATTTTATAACCTGGATCTGGAACTTCAAACCGTAAATTCTCTTACACTCAGCTGGACATTAGTGCATCCCATTACAGTAGAAAGTCCACTATATAATTTTTCGCTTGAAGATTTTGCGAATACTAAAGGGGAGATTCTAGTTTTTATAAAAGCATTTGATGATCTGTTTAGTAATACGGTAATCTCCCGTACATCTTACACATTCAGCGAGGTGGTGTATGGCGGAAAATTTACACCAATGTTTCATCGGGATGCTGAAAAGAACACTACCGTTCTCGACCTTGAAAAATTAAATGTATTTAATAAAGTATCTATTCCTGATAAGGAC
>JBGTJG010000208.1:0-15139 GCA_041745235.1 Ferruginibacter sp.
ATAATGCTTTTAAAAATTTTATGGCTGCAGCTCAACGGGGTCATTTGCTATCTATGGTTCGTGTTGCTCACTTTTATTTTATCGGCAAAGGTGTTAATGAAGATTATGCAGAGTCTATGCGATGGTTATACAAAGCCGCAGATCTTGGCTCTATAGATGCCATGGAAGATTTAAGCAAGATTTTTAAAGAAGGAGCCAGAGGCAACAGGATCAATTTACAAAAAGCAGCGGAATGGAAGGAGAAAGCGGCGGCAGCAAATACAAAAATAAAATAACCGGTCTATGATTTTTGATGAAGCTTTTAAATTAAATATCCTCAATCAAAGAACAAAACAATTATGACACGCTGCCGTATGAACTCCTTTTTTACCCTCACGCTAATACTATTACTGAGGGCACCGGCATATTCTCAAACAGAATTCTTCTCCTCTAAAATTGCATTTACAGAAAACCAATTGGAAAAATTCAATTCCGCATTTACTGTATCCGGCAATCATGTGATTTTCAATGCCAATGATTATACGACGTATTGCTACAATAAACTAACAGGTAAACAAGTCTGGTTATTTCATACAAACCGAAAATCAAATAACCCGCCGTATGTGTACGGAGAGCATGTGATAACAGCCAGATATGAAGATGAGGTTTTTAAAGCGGTTATTCTCCCCCTGTTGCCCGGCAAATCTGCTCAAACATTGCCGATAGAGCCATTGCTTTCTGTACCTGTTTTCCGAGGCGATATAATGTATGGCACAGCCATACATGACGGCGGAAAACTATTTGCATATGATCTTAAACAAAATAAGATCATCTGGGAGCAATTCGTTGCACACGGCGTAGAAGTGCAGCCCTATTTTTTAAAAGATAAGATCGTGGCAAATGCGGAAGGTGATAATTGGTTTGATATAGACTATGCAGGAAAGTTTCTGCAGACAGGATGTTACACAAAAGCGGAACTGTTTATTGAAAATATAAAATGTGTTCGGCGTTTTAAATTTTTAACGCATGATGACCGGGATATTCCTGAATCATTTATAGAAAAATATTTTGGTGAGGAGGCAGAGGTAAAAGAAAGGCACACTGATACAAAAACCTTTCTCACAGATGGGAATTGGCTTTTGATCTTAGGGAATAACAAAAAAATACTGGAGCAGATAGAGTTAGGTCAAATAGCATCACCCGATGGTGATCCCGCCCGGTATAAAATATTACATATTGAGAATGAAAAAATTTGGCTCCTGAATAATGGTCTTTTAACCCATTACGATTATGAGGCGGACAAAATAATAAAGCAATATGACCTGAGTAAATGGCAACCGCATCAGGTAATAATAGAAGAGCAGAAAATATGGTTGATATCAAAAAAGGATGGACAACTGTACGGGTTAACTTATGATTGAACGAGATAAAAAAATGATATAATAAAATTTTAAACAAAACCCGCCATGAAAAAAATAATCCTATTAGTTTTTGTTGCCGCACTTTCAAGCTTTGCTTTTGCCCAACAAACTTTTTCCTCAAAGATAGATGCGTTGCAATTTCTAAAACTAGCTTTTTCTCAGAATTTTATAACAGGGCCGGTGATAATAAGTAATAATAACAAAGTAATTAAGTATAACTATAAAATAAACGATGACCATATTATCATAATCTACAAACCCGAAGACGAGACTGAGACATGGATAACTGTGCCATATGTAGATATCGCTGAGTTCGGTACTGTTCCAAAGAATGATTATTTTAAAAAAATAACAGGCATTGGTTTTAAACCGGCCTTTGGTCACTCTTACTCCGTAAGTCACGGCAAGGAATATAAAAAGTATGAAGGGGAGAACTTATACACAATTAAAGCGGTTTTTCCTTTTGATCTTAAGCAAGGTGATATTGATATGACCTCCTTTTTTAATGCTATAAATACCATTGTAAAGGCAAATAAAGCAGAGAAAAAAATTGCCGGGCAGAAAGTTGATTTAGTTAAACAGGAAGGTGATGTTAAAGCTTATTATCAAAACGCAATTGATCTGAAAATAGAAGGAACATTTCTAAAACATTATTCACTTTATAACTCGGAGAACCTTTCAGTAAATATGCATGATTTCATTGAAAAGAACAGGAAATTTCAAGATAAACCTACGTTGGTTATTACCTGGAGTCATACATGGTGTCCGCCATGCCTAAAGAGGATTGATGAAATGCTTGGAAAAGGTGTTGCCTTAAATTATAATGTCATTTTAGTTAATAAAGACGGTAAGACAGATTATGTTGATATCAAATCCAAGATGTCAACCCGCAAAACCGACTACTTCACTAATGAAATTTTATTCTTAATAGATCGGGATAACCAATTAGAACCCTTAGATAAAATGGGGGCACCGATTTTTATTTGGCTGGATAAGACTATGGCCATTAAAGGGATTCATCGTTCATATGATATTACGCCATCAGCTATCAGTATGATGCTTGAATCTCTGTCAAAAAAATAATTTATATGATCTTTGATGTGGCTTTTAATATTTACATCCTCAACCAAACAATAACAGGACGGGTTTTCTATCATCGATGAAGAAGAAATTTTCAGGTATTATTATAAAAAGAAATGAGCAAATTATGGTACATGCTAAACTGAAAAGTATACTCCTGAGTATAGTTTCTTTTTTTGCAGCATCTCTACCGGTATATGCACAGGTAAAAGACATTGACGGGAAAAGCTATAAAACCTGCGTGATAGGAAAATATAAACTGATGGCGGAGAATCTCGCTGTTGAAAGATTCAGAAACGGTGATAAGATTCCGCAAGCGAAAACTACCGAAGAATGGATGGAAGCAGGGAAGAATGGGACCCCTGCCTGGTGCTACTATAACAACGATCCGGAGAACGGAAAAAAATATGGTAAGCTTTATAATATGCACGTTTTTGAAGACAGCAGGAATATAGCGCCGGAAGGATGGAAAATTATAGAGTATTCTACCTGGGATAGTTTAAAAAAAATTGTAAAATGGAGTGGCTTTTGGACAAAGATGAAAAGTAAATCAGATTGGAAAATCAAAGAGGAACATAAAGAGGGAACGAATGAAACAGGATTTAATATAATGCCCGCCGGTTACAGAAGCGGTAATGACGGAGCCTTTGCGTCTCTCGGCGTATTTACATATTTCTGGAGGGGCATGCCATACGGAGGGACAGCAACCGAAGCTATCGGTATAAGTAATGCTAATGCAGAGGGCGTATTTTACAGTCAAAAAATTCCGACTGATTTTCCTTTAGGCGTAAGTATACGCTGTGAGAAAATCGGGGAATTTGACGACCCCTTTAAAACTTTTTCCTTTGAAGAATCACAGGTATTGTTTAATGATTTATATAAACCTGAAATGAAAATCGGTGATCAGGTGTGGAGCACAGAAAACCTGAATACGGATCGTTTTAGGAATGGGGATCTGATAACAGAAGCGGCTACTGCAGAAGAATGGAGCCGTGCAGCTAAAAACGGCCAGCCTGCATGGTGCTATTATCCCGATAAACGCCGGTTTGGAAAACTTTACAATTGGTACGCTGTTAACGATCCGAGGGGGATTGCTCCCGAAGGTTGGCACGTCCCCTCAGGAAAGGAAGTGGAAAAGTTAGTTGAATTCTTAGGGGGGAAAGAAGAAGCAGCAAAAAAAATGAAGTCTTCCGCCTCCTGGGGGAAACAGGACGGAAATACAAACAGCAGTGGGTTTAACGCATTGCCTGGTGGGATACGTACCGGCGACGGTCAGTTTTTAAATGCAAGTTTTGCGGGCCATTACTGGACTGCAACCCTCTCCAAAGATAAAATTCGTCCCGTTATCAAATACCACATGAGTGTGGGGCCGGTAAGTTATTACTTGGCTTTTTTTGGAGAAGGTTGTTCTGTGAGGTGTTTGAAAGATTGATATAATAACAGTATATAATTTAACATGGAAAAATTATTAAACATGTCACATAAAATTATTTTTATTTGTTTTTTAGCCGTCTTCTTACAACTAAAAATGTATGCGCAGGAGGTGTCGAAGGGAAATATAAAAGAATTGAATTTGCAAACATTGCTTAAAACCATTCCCTCTTTTGAAGTACGTGATATACAGGGAAATGTTTTTAAATTAAATGAGTACATCAGTAATAACAAGCTGCACAATGAAAAACCTTTTCTTATTGTAATATGGGGTACTAACGGTTCAGAGGGTTTGGGAGTAGATAGGCTTAATGCCTTGGACTTTGCTAAACTCGGTGATGAATTTAATATTGTGGCGCTCTGCAAAAGCCATGAAAAAGATAAAAATAAGCAAGCGAAGGATATGCAGGAATTAATGACAAAATTTAATATAAAAAATAAATGGGGGAAGTTCCTTATTGCAGTAACCGACTGGGAGGGACTTAATAACTTTTATATGACAGTTTTCCCCCGGTTAATTTATGCTGACAAGAAAATGAATATCATATCCGATGGGTATCTGACAAAGAATGGCTTTGAAAAAGAAATTCTAAAAGCCATTGATAAAGGAATGATCAAAAGGGGTGAATCCTGGTATACCAGGGAATATGACCTGATACCAGGAACGGACCCAAGAGCTTTTTATTATGAAAAGTATAGTACTATTCCCAATGGAATTAATTTTAAAAGAGGATCAAAAGCCGGAGTGCTCACAAACGTTAGTTACGTAAAGAAAGGAGAGGAATATCTGATACACGGCTTATATGAAGCTAACTATGAATCAGGCAAAATTCAATATTCAGGAGAGTTCAAAGAAGGAACTCACAGTACGACTTACAAAGCTTGGTTTGAAGACGGGAAAATTGCAGGAATAATCCCGGTGAACGGTACGCTTAAATTTTACGATGCAAACGGCCAAGTATCCTATGAAGGCCCCATGAAAAATGGCTTGGGAGATGGATTATTCACGCAATACAATGAGGCTAAGAAAGTCAGCCAAAGGAATTTTGTATCCGGAGTTCTAATAGGTCTTGTAACCGAGTATAAGGCCGATGGCAGCATACTTAATGAAAGTTATGCCTCTCCTGTATTTGAAGGGTATGATACGTTCAAACCAAAAATTAAAGAAGGCTTACAGTGGGTAGTAATAAATGGTAAGCACGGGTTTATAGACAGGCAGGGAATTGTGAAAATACCTGCGATCTATGAATATGCAGGAAATTTTATCAATGGAAGTGCACATGTAAAACTTCACGGCGAAGATTTTTATATTAATAAAAAAGGAGAACGTACTAATGAAAAATACGAGTAGCAGTAAATAAAATTTTTAAACTTACCTGCCGGTGTTACGAACAAAAGACAGTTATCAAAAAAGATTGTATGAATTTATGCAGGTGGTCCATGTGGTATGTCCTTCCTGTGCAGGCCATGCTGTAGTAAGAAACCCAACACTGCCACCTGATCGAAATACAGATAGTATTATCCGCGTAATCTGCGAATCATGCGGTTACAATAAACGACTGGATGAAAAACAAAATTCAGTTTTGTTTTCATCACCTTCTAAAACAATTAAAGGGAAGTTCTTGGTTCTCGGCGTGGATATAGATCCTTATTTTCATTTCCCGCTCTGGCTCACGGCTAACTGTTGCAATAATACCCTTTGGGCATATAATTATGAGCATTTAGAATTTCTCCGGTTGCATGCTGAGGCAAAGCTCCGGGAGAGAAATCTTGAGGAAATGTCTAACAGAAGTTTAGGTAGCAGGCTGCCAAAATGGATGACATCCAAGAAGAACAGGGAAGCAGTTTTAAAGGCGATTGATCAATTGAAGAATAAAAAATAAACCATGAAGAAACAAATAGTCTTGCTACACTTATTCACCATCCTTTTCTATAATGTTTCCCCCGCACAAACTTCGAATAAAGCAAATAATGAAGATTGTGATTGTGTTGAAGTACCCGTTGATTTTGCAAAACTTTGTTCGTACTCAAAAGATAAAAAGCGATCGGAAGTGGGGCCACCATTTACTTTCCTCTTTGAAGATATTCTTGCAAAAATGGCATGTGTTGACCTGAAAAAGGATTCAAAAGAGACGATGATTCGAAAGATAAACTGTATGTGGAATAAATACAGAACGAAATGCAAATGCGATTCTTTAGGATTTGGTGTGCCGAACGGCAACATTGCCAAGTATGTTATTAATTTTAATTTTCCGGATTGGTATTTCATTATGAAAGACAATTATGGCCTGGATTTTAATTATATTGATCCTGCTGATGGCAAAACCTTATATGAATGGCTTAAGCAGGAAATCTCCAAAACATACATGTATGGCTCCGGAAAGATAAGAGAGATGCAAGAAATAAACGATGATTTCAAATGATATACAGTTAATACTCAGAAAAAAGCTGATTCATATTTCTATAATTTAAACTAAATAATCAATGAAAAAAATATCTATCCTACTGTTATTTGCTATATATGGAACCGTTGCAACCGCTCAGGCAACCAAAAAAGCATACATCATTTTTCAAACCAATCCTTATGAAGTAAAAAAGTATGTAAATGGAAAAGAGGATTGGAAACCTGAAGTGCCTTACAAAGATTATGTAAGGATTATTTTCTCACCTTTCGATATCCCCGTTAAGTTATCCAATCCTATGAACCAGGAACTGATGAACCAGGTTGCAGAGTTTATTTACAAAAGCCATCTGAAGGAATTTGAAAAATTTAAACTCCATGGTGGTTTTCGTTTTGAAGTCCGGGATTATAATTTAAAAGACTACGAAAGAGAGACAAGTGATTGCACAAGTTGCCGCTATCAGCATCAAAAAACTGTTATTGCCGGATTTAACTTTATTCCGAAAGAAGGAAAAGGCTTTAATGAATATTATAAAAAGTTGGGGGCTTATCTTACCAGAAAATGAAGTATTATCTAATCAATATTAAGATAATACACAGTGGGGGGTCGACAGGTTTCACTTTGCAGAAAATACTATTGATTGGCTGCCTGGTTTGGGTTCAAAAGGGGCACACACTAAGCAATACCTGAATAATAAACTATTGGAACATAAAGAATATATAGAAATTCACGGAGAAGCAAATAGAAAATAATACATGTGCCGATTTGGTAAGAGGTATCTGCTTTTCTACCCCGCATTCATCGCTACTACAATTATTCAAAAGAAAGGGGACGCCTGGTTAAAATTTCTTCACATTTCGATTAATTAGTATTTAGACCAAATTTTTAAATTTTTAATATAATTTTGATCTGATATCCTCCTTGAATATTTACCGAACTTCTGATCTGTAGATCAACAACTGTATTGCCAAGGCATAATTTTTAATCGTATTCTGATGATCGTAAGACGTTTCCTTTTGATATGTTTTTGTTTTATTGCAGGCCAGAATGCCTTCTCTCAAAATTCATTTATAAGTATAAGGGCTTGGCCGCTGCCGGAAGGTAAGAAATATCAGAAAAATCCCGGTGAAGTTTATCCACTTTTTCAGATTCAACGAATTATATTATAATTATATAATCATTATGGAATTTAGAAGCCTTTTTATATTGTGGGCGCTACTTATTTCTAATTTTGCTATGGCCCAAAATGAGAAAGTTGAACGTATGTTTTTGTGGCCCTATGATCTTCCTGCTGGTAAAGAAACGGGCCCGGCAAGAGTACAAGTAACCGGGGTATATTATTTTACCGCAGATAATGCAGGTGAAAAAAAATCAGTTAGTCTCCATTTCCGGGATATAAAAATAAAATTTGAACATCCATTTGAATATAAATACAAGGGTAAGTACTATACTTATATGAATTTAAATGCTGCTGATGGATTAGCAACCGAGGGATTCAATGAAATAGATATAACCTCTATTGTACTGCACTTCCCACCTATCGGAGGCCTTACCGTAACAGATTCTAAAAGGCCGATTGTTTGGATATCAGGGGGAGAAGGAAATGCTGTTGATATAGCTAAATGTGATAAAGGCAAGGATTTACGCACCCTTACAATCGGGGAGGCCGGGTCTTTTGCAACTGATATGAATTGGTTTAACTCCACTAAACTATTAGCAAGAATAGAAAGAATTTTTAAAAAAAGCGCGGATAAGGAAGAATACAAAATGGTTATAAAAGATGCAGACAATGCTTTTAAAAACAGCAGTTTGCCCGAAGCTAAGCAACTTTATAAAAAAGCATTGGCATTATTCCCGAATGAAGCTTATCCTGCAGCACAATTAGCTGCAATAGAAAAAAGCCTTCAAAACAAACAACTAAAAGAAAAACAGGATTCCGAAAAAGAAAAAGCTAAAAGCAATAATCAACAGTCTTCGCAAAATACTGCCAAAGGCAAAACTACTCCTGGCAATAAAACCGCGGATGATGATTTCTGGTCCGATAAAAAGACTTCATCCGCCGGCGATACTAATCTCCCCGACATTGCAATGTCTAAGGATGGAAAGTACTACCGCAAAGGTGCAAATGACAAATATGAAGAGATTGGTCAGGATGACTATTACCGTCTGAAAAAGCAAAAGGGTGAAGAAAAAGCAACGCTCACAGCTGCAGAACAAAAGGCTAAAAAAGAAGCCGACCTGAAAGCTGTAGATAATATGATGGTAAAGATCAAAAAAGATCAGGAAGATAATGCCAATATATATAAAGAAATAGACCGCAGGGCAGGCCTGCAACGGCAGGGATATGCAGCAGTGGGTGCAAGGGAAGAAGCACGCCAAAATGTAAAGGATATAAGTACCCTGTCAGGCAATTACCAATCGGTAGAACAATTGATGGCAGACTTTAATCAAAAGATGTCGCAGTTAAATAATGCTGTAAGCGATCTTACCGCAAAGAAAAATCAGGCGCTTTACAGTTCTGCTGATGCTACTTTTGGAACCTCCTCTGAAACTGCTGCATATGGAGAAGGAATTAAGCTTTTCGGTGCAATGGTCAATCAGGCTAAAGAAGCAAAAGAAAGAAAGAAGGCGCAGGAAGAACTGAAGGCACAAAAAGAGTACATGCTGAACACGATGATCGCGGAAGAAAAGCGATTGCTGACAGCTATGCGTACAGACCTTTTCAGTCGCTTTAAAGAAGGTGCACTGCCACTATCATCAACTAAACTGGATGCTGCAACCATATATTATTTTGTGTATGCCTATAATCCGGCAGAACTGGGAAATAAAGGAGCTCAGCTTTATATTTCCAATGTGTTTCCTGTAAGCCGATACAGTGATGGAACATGGCCTTTCAAAACCTCTCTCACAAGTGATATCGCTAAGCTTACGCCACTCAGCGAAATAATGCACGGCTACTACACAAGCATGCAGGAGGCGGAAGGAATGCAGGTTGCAATGGCGAATGTATTTCGGAAAACGGGAGGGAGTATTGTACCCCTTTCGTATAAAGGAAAGAAACCGGCATCATCAACCGGTACGGGAACCAAGGGTGATTTCTGGGAAACGGGGAAAAAGCCCGTAGAACCTTCTTCATCTGATAAAAAGCCGGCGAAGAAGGATGACTTTTGGAATAATTAATTTTAATACCAAATACCAACACTTACAAATGAAAACAATTTCTGCTCTCCTACTCAGCTTCATGTTTACATTAAATTCTATAGCGCAGATCTCCGCCGCTGAAGCAAAAGCAGCTTACCTTCTTGCCGAGGAATCCTTTGCCGCAAGCGATTGGAAAGGGGCTCTCTCTTATCTGGGAGAATCCCGTAAAAAGATAGGCAAGCCCAACAGTAAAATCCTTTACCTGCAGCTAATGACGGAGCTGGAACTGGCTAAAACGGACACCTCTTATTACAGGGAAGCGGTAAAAACGATTGCAGACTTTGAAAAGGCGCCTGATGTAAAGGAGTTTAATGAAGATAAAATGATGGAAGTGATGAAAGCCAAGTTAAGGCTTAACCGTTTGCTGGAGGCAAGAGAGAAAGAAAGAATTGCAAAGGAAGAACGTGCAGCCTGGATGATGACTTTGGGAGGCGTAGTTGTAGCCGAAAAGGACAGGCATGGGTTTGTTATGGCTAATGAAGATATCGGAAAAATGAATCATGCGGATGCTAAACAAGCCTGCGATGATTTGGAGTTGAATGGATACAGTGATTGGCGACTGGCCACAGCAGATGAACTTTCAAAAATAATTTCAATTGACTCTCAATTACGTACTCTGAGCTTACCTGTTGGATATATTCCTCTTAAAGGTATGTACTGGAGCAATTCAGCAGATAAAAAAACGGCAAAAAAACTTAACCAGGTTCGTCCGGTACGAAGTTTTTAAATACAATATGAAACCAGCCATATTATTTATTATTCTCTGTTTATCCATACTGAACACTTCAGCTCAAATTTCTTCCCCTGAAGCAAAAGCAGCGTACCTGCTTGCGGAGGAAAGCTTTGAGAAAGGAGAAATGAAAACGGTCTTACAATATCTTGAGGAAGCAACTGCCAGATTGGGAGCATCTAATGCTAAGATTTTATATATGCAGATTATGGCGCAAAGAGAGCTTGCCAATACAGATCCAACATATTTGGAGAAACTTGATTCAACTATCAGGCAGTTTGAAAATGCTCCAGATGCAAAAAACTTTAATGAGGAGAAAGTTTTAGAGGTACTCAAGCTCAAGCTGAAACTAAAAATGGAGCTTGAAAAAAAGCAGGCTGAAGAAAAGATTGAAATTAAAATAACAGAGTTTCTCAAAACTTATGGTAATCCAGATTGGGAATTAGGCACTTCTTTCCCGGAATTCAAATCAAAGTTTCCTAAATTATTTGTTGATATTTTTAAAAAAGCTTTATTGCCTGCTGCTACTTCAATCGGTGACATCTACCCCTTTCTCGGCGTTACCAAAGGATTAAAGAGTGTTACTGTTAATAATAACCGAATAACCGGTTATTCTGAAAGCTTATTTCAACATACAGGTAGTGAAAGCATTGTAAAGGGAAAGATAGCATTTAGCGATCTACTGCAGCAATATAGATCACATTTTGAATTGATGCCGGTAACAGTCATTAACAGTCCAAGTCATCAACTTTATCAATGGATTGGTACAAAAAGGGTTGTGGAGATATATTTTTTCTCGGCTGAAGGTTTTGCCGGTTGTGACCTTAGCATCAGAGAAAGTTCTTTCAATAAATGATTTGAAAAGGAAAACGAATACCAATATGAAAAGCTTCGTTTATTTTATTTTTCTCTTTATCTCTTTAACTAATAGTTATGCCCAAACATCATCTGCCGAAGCAAAAGCTGCTTACATGTTAGCAGAAGAAGAATATGCTGCAGGTAAATATGCAGCATCTATTTCTTATTTAGAAGAAGCTGCTACCAAACTTAAAGGCGCTAATGCAAAAATTTTGTATTTAAAAATAATGGCTTTATCAGAATTAGTAAAAACAAACAGTGATAGTTTACAAAGTTTAAATAGTGCTATCAGCGCTTTTGAAAAAACACCTGACTTTGCTACGTTTAATGAGGACAAGCAACTGGAGGTGATGAAACTTAAAATGAGATTGCTGAAAGAAGCCAAATTTGGTAGAGAGATTTCGGCTATTGAAGCAATGGTGTATTCAAAAATGAAAATTACCGGTTGGCAATTGGGAAGTAAGCTGGAAGAAATGAAAAAGGTACATCCCGAATACTTTTTAAAAACAAAAAAAACTCCAATAGATAAGGAAACTGATTATTATTCCTTTGACCTGAAAGATGTAACAGCTACTTTTAAAAAAGAAAAGTTAACAGTATTATCAAAGTATTTATTGTTTATGGGTAATGACGATGCATCTTATTCTGCAGGTAATAATTTATACAATGATTTTAAAAATTATATTGGTACAAGTGCTACAGAAACAATTACTGTTCAGCCTGATCAAAAGCCGCTTAAATGGTTTACCAGTACCAGTTCTACAAAAAGTTTTACATGGAAAGACGATAATATTTTTGTAATCGCTGTCTTACATTTAGCAAGTGAAAAGGTTAGAAAAGATTCCAAATTTACAAGTTCATTTAGTATTATCGTTTCTCTCGTAAAATAAAGACTGCTCTTTTTAATAAATATTAATTATGCGCCATTATCTATTTTCAATATTACTTTTTTTATCGCTGCATAGTAAAGCACAGAATAATAATATGCTTGCTAAAATAGCCTTTGAAAATGCTGAAGTAGCACTAAATGCAGGTAATACAGAAGAAGCATTATCGGAACTGCATTTAGTTGATAAATATTTAAATACACTCACCCCTAAAAGCCAGTACCTGAGGGTTCAAATATGGGCTGCAGCAACCGAAAAAAATATATCGTATGCAGATTCTGTTATTAGGGAGAGCAAATCATATTTAGCTTTATCAAAAATTCATGATCTTCCCGAAGATAAAGTAATGGATGTAACAAGGTTGATAGTTAAACTTGAAAAGGATAAGAAAGTATCGGAAGAAAAAATTTATGAAAGAAAAAGAATTGGCTTTGTAGTGGATAGTTTATTTGAAGCATACAAAGTAAAACTTGGAAGCACTGAAGAAGAATTTCGGCTTTATAATCCAAACGCTTTTAATGGGCTTACCAGATATAGAAAAAAAAATGCCTCTGATCGCTTTTACACTAATGAAAACAAATTAACTACAGGACCTGAAGCCATAATGTTTAATAATGGTCGAGTGCAATGGTTTAATTATCGGTTGTACGTCGGCAATAATGCCGATGAAGCAAAAAAATTGTTTTACATCTACAAAGACTTGTTTCCCAAAAACTTAAAGTCTGATTATGCGGCCTTTGGTAATACAATAAGTAACGATAGAGAAGTAGAAACAATTACAATTTCAGGTACACCTAAAGATGGCAGTTGGGTACATTCAGTAGAAGGAACTTGGAGTGTTTTAATACATTATTCAAAAATTAAAAACACAACTTCTACGGTATTTTTATTATTTTTTAGGCAGTAAAAAGCTGCCCCTCCTAGCCCTCCTAGCGCAGATATGCGGCTCAGCCATTGTGCGTGGCGTATCTGTGCGGCCTACAATAAAGAAGTTTCTGGTTTTTGCTGAGCCGCATATCTGCTTGTGCGTGGCGTATCAGGACGGCCTATAATATAATAAGTTTCAAATTCAACATAGGCACAGATACCCTACCACTCTTAGCCCTGCTGCATATCTGCGTCAGAGTTGGGAAGATTTTTTTTATGTACATGTCAAAAATTCTTACAGAACAGCAGGCGGTATAGCAACTACTATTTACGGACAAAAAAATATGTATCGTGCAATCGTAACTATCTTTAAACTATGAATTGGCCTAACATTTACCACCAAAATGTTGCACCGTGCTTAAACATGGTTCAAAGAATACAAGGATCGCTTTCATATTTTTTTGAATAAGTTTTAAATTTTTAGCTAAACAAATGATCCTTTCAAACCGATTTACGGATGAAAATTTAAAAGCATCAACCTTTTATAATGAAGTATTGGTAGTGTGCCCTATGTGTACCCAAAAAGCCAATACTTCTGTAAATATTGAAACTAAAACAGCAAAATTGTTTTGTTTACAATGCGGCCACAATAAAGAAAGATCTATTGACTTATATAATAATGGCACTTTAAAAATGCCGGCAAATATGTATTTCAAGGTCGATTTTTGGTTGCGGGCTACATTTAAAAATGAGGTTTTTTATGCATATAACTACATCCATTTAGCATATTTAGAGCGATATATTTATGCAAGCATTCGGGAACATAAAGACCGCACGGGCTTTACTCTTTTAGAAAAATTACCTAAGTTTTATCATGAGGCAAAAAACCGGGAAGCTTTATTAAAAATTATTACTAAGCTAAAGAATAAAAAATAAAAGATTTTCTAAGCAACTTAACTCTTTAAGTTTTTACGGGAATAAATTTAGCTTATGATTTATATTATTACAAATTAATTAAGGCTTTACAATTATTTATATCTCAAAACTACTAACCCTATGACTGTTATTGCAAATTGTTTGTACAATTAATGCATAAAAAACTGTACGTCAAAACCTGAGGCTTTGCAATATTTAAAGAAACTTTAATAACAACTTTGTAAAAACTGCTATAATTGGCAAAAATGATGGGATACAGTTTTATAAAATTGTATTATGATTATGAATTGACGGGCATTTATTTAAAAGTTTTTCTCAAAGTAGATGATCAACCGATGATTAGTTTGAAAGAAAGAACAAAAACGAATCATCTCAATATTATTTTATTTTTTCGCAGCGAATGTACACTCCCAAAGGATATTTAAAGGCTATTAATTGTTCTCCTCACTCCGGATTATTGGTAAATGACGTAACGAAGAACAAATTTATTTGGTTGGCCATATTGATCTGCTTTGTTATACTTGCTCTTGTCTTTGCTCTACCTCAGATGCGTTTGGTATTAATTGTGTCAGTACTTCCGATCAGATTGTGGGTTGTATCATTATTAGCCGGCCTGCTGCCGCTGATATTTGTTCAGGGATTTAAAATCTTCAATGGAAAGAAAAAATAAAAATAAATTAATTGCTGTCAAAATGATTCATACTGCAGTATGGCTCTTTTTCAATGTTGTTTTATTTTATATGGCATACGCTGTTATCGTAAATAAAATTGACAAATTTGTTTGGATAGGCATTGGCTTAATAGTAGCGGAAGGTATTGTCTTGTTATTATTTAAAAACATTTGCCCCCTCACAATCATTGCCCAAAAATATTCAGATTCCCCTAAAAATAATTTTGATATATATCTGCCTGAATGGTTAGCAAAAAATAACAAGCGGATTTACACTTCCTTCTTTTTAATAATAGCACTTGGAATAATTTATAGGATTATGAACAACTGAGTTATTGCACAAGCCCTGAAGTTTCTGCGATGAAATGATGGTATTTCGCGACCTAAAGAGCTCAGCTTTTGATATTACAGCATACTTATACACAATACGCACCATCCGATAGAATTATCCTCTTTTGTAGACTGATATACCCTAAATAAAGGGTAGATTTAGATACCTGCGTTCCTGCAGAGTAAGTCTACTTCAATTTACATTTATGGATAATACAAATGAAACACTTACACTTAGAGCACAACTGCGTACTGCAAACAATGAAATACTGTTTCACAATAAAGAAAGAAAATTACGTGAAGAAGAATTAATCATAGCAAATGAAGAACTGCGGTTTCAAAACAAA
>JBGTJG010000209.1:0-13457 GCA_041745235.1 Ferruginibacter sp.
GCCTGTTGCAAGTGCTTCATTCGTACGTTCTATATTGATCCTCACATCGCCTTTCTCTTCCTCTTTAAACATTTGTGCACCCCCGGCACCGCAACATAAACCGTTGCTGCGGCAACGTTTCATTTCAATCAGTTCAGAATCCAACGCTTCTAAAACCTTACGCGGGGCTTCATAAATTCCGTTTGCACGCCCGAGGTAACAGCTATCGTGATAAGTGATCTTCTTTCCTTTAAAGCTGCCGTTTTCATTCATCACAATTTTTCCTTCATCAATTAATTGCTGCAGGAATGTGGCATGATGTATCACTTCATAATTGCCACCCAGTTTCGGATATTCATTTTTAAATATATTGAAGCAGTGCGGGCATGCAGTTACAATTTTTTTTATGCTGTATCCGTCAAGCAACTGTATATTCTGATAGGCCATCATCTGGAACATAAATTCATTTCCTGCACGCCTGGCAGGATCTCCCGTACACATCTCTTCCTTACCTAAAATGGCATATTTAGTTCCTGTTTTATCCAGGATGGTTGCGAAAGCCTTTGTGATCTTTTGCGCACGCTGATCAAAGCTCCCGGAGCAACCTACCCAAAAAAGTATATCAGGAGTTTCACCTGCAGCCATTAATTCAGCCATTTGCGGTACGTGCATAGTTCAGATTTATTACGACAAAGTAAGTAAGAATTTATCACTGATGTTGCAGCAGAGCATTTATTTTTGCAGATTAACGGTGCATTTGAAAAATATCTTACAAAGGATCTTAAACTGGGAAGCGTGGCCATTTCAAATGATCTATGCACCATTGGTCCCGATTTGGTTTTCTTATATACTTCGTTCCGGGTCTGTCTGGTTTTTTACACCGAGTAATCCAAAGCTCACATTCGGTGGCATGGAAGGGGAACCGAAAAGGGAAATGTACGATCTGCTGCCGCATCACCTTTATCCCGCCACATTTAATATTTTACCCTCAGAAAATTTTGCAACAGTACTTTCTAAACTGGCAACTTCCGAAATTCCGTACCCCGTTATCGTGAAGCCTGAGATAGGGGGACAGGGAATTCTTTTTCGCAAGCTGGATAATGAAGCAGAGTTGAAGCATTATCATTCGCTGGTTCCTACAGAATACATCATCCAGGAAATGATAAACTTCCCTATTGAAGTAAGTGTGTTTCACATAAGGCACCCAAATGAAGAGAAAGGGATCATCACCGGTTTTTTGCAAAAAATTCCGCTGCAGGTTTTAGGGGACGGGAAGCATACGCTAAGTGAACTGGTTATGCTTAATGATAAAGCTGTAAAAAGGCATAATGATCTTCGCAGCCGCCACGCAGATACATGGAACAATGTTATTCCCAAAGGTGAAAAATACATCCTCAGTTACGCCGCAAACCACAACCGGGGAGCTCGTTTTATCGACCTTAAAAATGAAATTGACGATGATCTTGTTTCTGTTTTTGACAAACTCAGTCTGCGGATTAATGATTTTTATTATGGCCGCTATGATATTATGTGCAACAGCATTGATGAGCTGAAGCAGGGAAAAAATTACAGCATATTGGAATACAACGGGTGCGGTGCCGAACCCAATCACTTCTACGACACCGGTTATACATTAGGCGGCGCTTATAGAGAAATTTTAAAACACTGGAAAATGCTGTATGCCATCAGCAGATATAATACTGCACAGGGGGTAAAGCCATGGCCTTTTAAAAAGGGATTACAATTCATAAAAGAAACGAAAACCCTTTATAAGCTAATGAAAGAAGCAGATGAAAAAATAGGCTGATCAGAACGGCTTGCCGTGTGTAAGGCTGATTATTTTTTTTGTAAGCCATGGGCTTTTTTTCATCATACTCACGAACAAATTTGTTGCATTTTCCCTGCCGAAAACTTTTTGCAACAGCCTGCCCCACATTAATCTCCTTCCGAAAGTTTTCTTTCTTTCATCAATGTAATTTGCTTCCATCTCAGCGCGGCTTATATGATTACTTAAAAAGGATCCGATTTCCTTTGCAGCAATTTTTGCACTGTGCATGGCCATACTCATACCATTACCGCACAGCGGGGATATCATGCCGGCAGCATCACCGAGTAAGAGCACATTATTTTCGACCGCTTTTTTATTACCTAAAGAAACCTGCGAAACTGAAAGGGTTCCAGTGACTCTTATCATTTCAGCGAAGAGCTTTTTCAAATGCGGGTTACGGGAAAGAATTTCTGTTTCAGTACGCTCAACAGAGCCGCTGCATTTTTTTAAATTTGAGGCCTTTGAGAACCAGCAAACACAATATTTATCTCCTTCTATTTTTACAATGCCGCAGTAGCCGTCTTTAAAATTATGCAGCATGATAAGGTCTGAAGGAAGATGTGCTGTTACATGGTATTTTATGCCGACATAATTGTGCAGCCGATCTGAAACATCACTTACAAATGGCCGTTTCCATTTTACATCAAAATTGCTTCTTTTGCCCCAAGATCCGCAGCAGGATTTGCTTTTATACATACCTGATGCGGTGGAAACTGTGAAAATATCATCATTAAGATTTACATCATCAACCTTGCAGTTTTCTTTGATGATAACCCCTGCATCTGTTGCCAGTTGCTTTAAAGAATGATCGAGGTTGTACCGGCTTACACCAAATCCACCGGAAGCGAGGTTTGCATGCAAACTGTTTCCGGAAGGAGAGGAGACCATAAGTTTATTGATGCGGGATACACCCATTTCTTCTAAAGAAAGGCCAAGTTCTTTTGTAATGAAATTCCAACTTTCATTGCTGATGTATTCCCCGCATACTTTATGGAATGGATATGCTTCTTTTTCGAAAAGTATAACAGAAAAACCTTTTTTCGCCAGCAAAACAGAAACGCTTAGCCCGGCTAATCCGCCACCAATCACAACAACATCGTAAATTTTGCTTTCATTCATTTCCTGGAAACGATAAGGTAACGAAAAGCCCATTTCCAGGTTATTGTGTAATCAGTCATGCCTGCTTCTTTTAATATTTTTTGCCAGTCCTTTTTTGTAAAACCCCTTGCTACAGATATGGAGGCATCATTCTTTACAAGATAGGATCGGGAGAATGCTGCCGTGAGCCATTTGATCAGGTAATAAGCCACAGGGTTCCGTTGGAGATCATTAATGAAAAATCCTTTGGTGCTGTTTTCTTTCATCCATTTAAGCATTGATACCAATTCCGCGTCAGTAAAATGATGGCAAAACAAGGAAGAAAAAATTACATCAGGTTGATCCTGACTGAGATCAACTTTACTGTAATCACTTGCTATCCAATTTGCTTTTAAAGAGGGATTTTGTTGAGCGGCAAATGCGGTGCATTCTTCTTTTATATCGATCCCGGTATAGGTAAATGAAAATTTCTCGTTGTTGTATTTGCCGGCAATAGCTTTAAGGTTGTCGCCCCCCCCGCTGCCGATCTCACATACATGTAAACCTGATGCGGTACCTGTAAATTCTTTTATTCCTGCTAAAGTTATCGCATGGCCACCCAACAAAGTATTCACTGTATTCAGTTCTTTCATGCAGACCTTAATATCTGAAAAAGAAATATCATCTGCATCCAGCAATTCTTTTTGTGTTGATCTGTGTTGCAGGTTAACCATACGTTGCTGTAAATGTTTCCATAGTTAGTCCCGGGCCGAATGCGGCGCCAAACACTACCTTTTCTCCGGACGGATCTGTGCGGGTTGCGTTTAATATTTTCTCTAAAACAAACAACACTGTAGGAGAGCTCATGTTGCCGTAATCCCTGAGCACCTCGTAAGAATTATCCAAAGCCTTTTTTTTCAGGCCGAGGCTGTCACTGATGGCTTCTAATATCTTTGCGCCGCCGGGGTGAATGCACCAGTCTGTTACATCTTCTTTTGATCTGCCGGTTTTTGCCAGGGCGCTTAGTACAAGTTTTTCAAAATCTGCTTTTATCAGATCAGGCACATATCCGCTTAGCGTCATCAGAAAACCTTTTGAGGAAACTTCCCATGCCATATCTTTTTTGCCTTCAAAAGAAACATGTGAGAAAAAGTTTTCAATTTGCACTCCTTTCAATTTCCCATTTCCCTGCATCAGCATGGCCGCACAGCCATCTCCGAAAAGTAGGGAGGCAGTAAGGTTATCTATTGTAGGTTCATTTTGAAAATGGATCGTGCAGAATTCTGTACAGACGATTACCACATTTGCTTCTTCTGAAACTTTGCAAAACGCATCGGCTATTTTCATCGCATGGACAGCAGCGTAGCAGCCCATAAAATTTACAGAAGTTCGAATGATATTGTTAGGTAGTTTCATCAATTCCATTACCTGCAGATCAAGGCCCGGGGCGCTTATACCGGTGCAGCTTACGGTGATCAAATGGGTTATTTCTGACTGATCTATTTTTCCGGAAATACATTTATTGATTGTTTCTGCTGAGAGTGCCGGTGCATAATTATTAAATATGCTCATCCTTTTGCTGATATCGGGCACGGGCAATGGCGTGTGATGCGGGGAAAAAAGCTCCGGCTCAGCAATGTCTGCAAAGAAATCAGGAAGTACAGAGTGGCGATGTGATATCCCGCTTTTGCCGTAAAGAAATTTTAATTTACGGGAATCTATTTCGCTGTTATTATACGCTTTATCCGCAAATGCCAGTAGGTCAGTTTGTAAATATTTATGCGCGGGCACCCCGGTAGCTATCGAAGTTATTTTGCTCAAAATTGTTCAATAATTAATAAAATAATAAATGCCGCATTGATACATACGGCAGCAATAATGTTCATCCTCAGGGAATTTTTGAAGTCAGCTGCTTTTATGTCTTTTCGAACTTTTCCAAACCAGCTGAAAAAATAAAGAAGCACCGGAACAGTACAGAGTATAAATACTAAAAATCGGTCCAATTCAAGATTAGCGGCAAAATAATATCCCATCAGTATCATTGCAGAAAAGAATACTGCTGCGCTGAAAAAGAATGTGCCTTTGTAACCCAACAGCATACTCATTGATCGTACTCCGTCTGCCCGGTCCTGAACGTGCTGGTAAATTTGGGTAAGCGGATAAAAACTGCCCACCAGTAAAGCGCTTACTATCATCGGGACATAGGGTACATCAAGCGATTTAATAATGCTGCTGCCATGATAAACCATAAAGAATACCCCGCTGCCCTGAAAAATTACGGCGGTAAGGTAACTGAGGATGGGGTATTTTTTTAGCCGAATCCCCCTGTAACTATATGCTCGGGATGCTAAAATGAACAGAAGTACACACGCCGCAAAATACGAACTGATCAGGAAACCCGAGAGAAAAGCCATACTATCAAATACGAGAGAAACGATATAAAGTTCTCTTGTGGGGGGCAATGGTTTTTCTACCCCGCCGATGCTGTCCGTATCCCTGTCCATATAACTATTGTATGCATTACTGGCGGGATAAAGCAGCAGATGGAGGATTGCAAATATTAATGCAGCATGCGGAACGTGAACAGATTGCAGGCAACTCAGCGCAAACCAGTAAACAGGCATAAGGAAGAAAGAGAAGGGAATACGCAATAATTGTATAGTAGAGCGCCTCAGCATTTTTGCTTTAGTGTAAAGTATTGAATCTTTGTTAAATGAAAGCCGGAAAGCACACGTTACACCTTAGAATTGTATTTTGCGTTCAAAAAAAAATGAAAAACTTATTCGTTTTTACAGCACTGCTTATTTCTTCCTTAACATACGCTCAGACATTTACACCAATAGATGAAGAAAGTAAGATTCATTTTGTAGTAAAGAATTTTGGCATAAACACCGGCGGGGATATTTCCGGGGTGAAGGGGACCATTAAATTTAATGCAAAAAAGCCCGCTTCTGCGGCCATGGATGTTACGGCAAAAGTATCCACCATAGATACGGACAATGAAAAAAGAGATACCCATCTCAATGAAGCTGATTATTTTGACACAGAAAAATATCCGGAAATCCGCATGGTGAGCACTAAAATCCTACCCGGTAAGGATCTGAAGAATTTTATATTTCAAGGGAAGCTTACCATTAAAAACGTTACGAAGATTATTGTCTTCCCATTCACTGCAGTAAGTAAAAAAGATCTCGCCGTATTTAAAGGCGACTTTGAAATAAAGCGTTCAGATTTCGGCATAGGTAAACCAAGCGCTACATTGTCTGATAAAGTGAAAGTATCTTTGACCGTTTCAGCGAAAGCAGGTTAATTATTTCTTTCTCGTATGATAAAACTTATCAGGATCTTTTTGTGGGGAGCGATGATCAGCTTCCTGGGTTCTTTACCTCTCGGTACGCTCAATATTGCAGCCATGCAATTGGGTATCACGGAAAGCATTAAAAATGCCCTTTACTTTTCATTCGGTTCTTTGCTGGTAGAGATGATATATGTCCGCATTTCCCTTATCGGTATAGACTGGATCAGAAAGCAGGAAAAGCTGATGAAGATAATGGAGTGGGTTACATTCTGTATTGTTTTGTCTTTGGCTATCGGTAGTTACATTGCTGCGTTTAAAGGAGCGGCTGATGCTAAAAACCCGGTTTTAGATAATAATATGCATCGCTTTTTCCTTGGCGCTTTAGGATGTGCAGTAAACCCCATTGTGGTGATATTTTGGTTTGGCTGGAGTACAGTTTTGTTTACCAAAAAGATCCTGAAGCCGATAAACAGCCATTACAACAGTTACATTGTCGGTATTGGTCTGGGTGCTTTTGCCGGTAATTGCGTTTTTATTTTCGGGGGTAATTATTTGTACCATCGCATATCTGATGCGCAGCATTACATGCATTGGCTGATAGCTTTCATATTTACAATAACTGCTGCTATTAATCTCTACAAGATCTTACGGCATAAGAAAGGAGTGACAATGCTTGCAGAAGAAATCGAGAAAGACGAGGAAATCGTGGAGACAATTAATGATGAACCGGAGTTTGAGCGGTATTAGCAGACAGGTTAATTTGCGCTGTTCTCCATTTCCACCGCCCATTTATCCCTTTCATCAGGGCTTAGCTTCCACGGCGCATAATTAGTTTCTATATTATTAAACATGGCGTTCCATTCCTGCGGCGCATTACTTTCTTCCATTACCAAGCTGCGGCGAAGCTCCAAAATGATCTCCAGCGGATTAATACTAACGGGGCACTCCTCCACGCAGGCATTGCATGAAGTGCAGGCACGCAGTTCTTCTACGGAGATATAATTGTGAACGAGCGTTTTCCCATCATCTGTAAAAGAACCGTTCTTTTCAATATTTTTCCCCACCTCCTGCAGGCGGTCGCGGGTATCCATCATGATCTTGCGCGGGCTGAGTAATTTGCCCGTTATGCTTGCCGGGCACGCCGCTGTACACCTTCCGCACTCTGTGCAGGAATATGCATCCATGAGGTTTTTCCATTTCAGGTCAAAAATATCCTTTGCGCCAAATTTCACCGGCGGGGCATTAGGGTCTACTTCCGGCGTAAGTTCAGGTTGCATCATGTACTTCACTTCATTCTGTACAGTCTGCATATTTTCCATTTCTCCCTTCGGGTGCAAGCGGCCGTAATATGCATTGGGAAAAGCAAGAACAATATGAAGGTGCTTGCTGTAAGGAAGATAATTAAGGAAAGCAAAGATGCCCGTAATGTGCAGCCACCAGCAGATACGCTCTAACCCAATAAGAGAAGATGCGGACATACCGGAAAAGTACGGGGCGATTAACCCGGACACAATAAAGTCACCTGTTTGTCGGTAATGCTCACTTCCCTGCAACTGCAGCGCTCGGTCTGCCGCATTCATAATCAGGAACAGAGACATCAGGATGATCTCTGTTATGAGGATATAATTGGCATCGCTTCGCGGCCATCCCTTAAGTTCTCTGCTCATGAAACGGCGCAGCTTAATTATATTTCTCCTGATGAGGAAAATAACGCAACCTACAATAACCAATAGTGCAAGTATCTCAAAGAAATTAATTGCAAAGCTGTAGAAACCTCCGAGCGGGCCCAAAAACATCCGATGAGTGCCGAACAGACCGTCCAGGCCTATTTCCAGCACTTCAATATTGATGATGATAAAACCGGCATAAAGGATAAAATGCAGGATCGCAACGAGCGGATAACGAAACATTTTCTTTTGCCCGAGTGCAAGCAGGATCATGTTGCGCCACCGCATGCCTTTATTGTCGCTGAGATCTTCCGACCGGCCAAGAAAGATATTTTTCCTGATGCGGATTATGTTTTTTGTAAAAAGCCATACAGAAAAACCTGCAAGCAATAAAAATGCGATTTGCCCGATGTATTCCATAATTTAAAATAATGGCTAAGGTAAAGAATTTTGCCGCTCAGCTATTATTGATTCTTTTTATTGCGTTAGTTTTATACCTTCATCGCCACGCATTACATTAATCATTCACCGGAATTTTCTATGATATTAAGTAAAGCTTCTGCTGATAAAAAGATCCGACGCATGGCGCTGGAGATAGCCGAGCGTAATTCTGATAAAACTGGGATCATACTGATCGGCATAAAAGAAAACGGAATATTCATCGCAGCAAAGATTGAAATGTACCTGAAGGAAGTATTTGCGGGAGAGGTAAAAACGATTGCATTATCGATCAACAAAAAAGCCCCTGCAGAAATAACCTTAAGTGAAGAGACTGACCTGAAAGGAAAAATGATCATTCTTGCTGATGATGTGGCAAACAGCGGGCGGACGATGTTGTATGCACTGAAACCATTATTGGATCATTATCCGGCACAGATAGAAACACTTGCATTGGTAGAAAGAACACATAAACTTTTCCCTGTAGCGCTTAATTATGTAGGCCTTTCTGTATCTACGGCTGCAGATGAAAATATTGTGGTTACAGTAGATAACGGCGATGTAACCGGCGCTGAAATAAAAAACAGATAATTATACAACAATTAAACACTGAACTATGTTCCGTTCAAAACTTTATTTACTCCTTCCTTTTTTACTTCTCTGCTCAGTTGCAAAAGCCGATGAAGGAATGTGGTTGCCGCAATTGCTGCAAAAACTGAACGAGAGCCGAATGAAAAGCCTCGGTATGAAGATCACTGCGGAAGATATTTACAGCATCAACAAAGGAAGCCTTAAAGATGCAGTGGTTAGCTTTGGCGGTTTTTGTACCGGTGATGTGATCTCTTCTAAAGGACTTGTGCTCACCAATCACCATTGCGGGTTTGATGTTATTCAAAATCATTCATCTACACAAAACAATTATATCCGTGATGGTTTTTGGGCTAAAAATAACGGTGAGGAGATCCCGAACAAAGGCCTCTTTGTAACTTTTATCGTGCGCATAGACGATGTTACCAATGCAGCAATGGCGGGAGTTATGAAGTCAATGACAGAGAGTGAAAGGCAATCTGTAATAGATAAAAACCTGGCCGAGATAAACAGAAATGTAAAGAAAGAAACCATACAGCAAAGTTTTACCCGCGGCTTTTTTGAGGGTAATCAATATTATCTTTTCGTAACGGAAACTTATAAAGATGTACGCCTGGTAGGAGCCCCGCCTTCATCGATCGGTAATTTCGGGAAGGATACAGATAACTGGGTATGGCCACGCCAGACGGGCGATTTCTCTATGTTCAGGATTTATGCCGGGAAAGATAATAAGCCCGCAGATTATTCCCCGGAGAATGTTCCTTTCACACCAAAAAAAGCTTTCAATATTTCCATGGATGGTGTAGCGGAAAATGATTTTACCATGGTGTTTGGTTTCCCGGGCAGAACGAATCAATACCTCTACAGCAGCGCCGTAGAGCAGATCAGAATTGTGAACGACCCCGCTAAAATTGCAATACGTGATAAAGCGCTCAGCATTATTGACGGCTACATGCGTAAGGATGAAGCGATTAAAATTCAGTATGCTGCAAAATATGCTTCCATCCAAAATGCACATAAAAAATGGCAGGGAGAAGTGCTGGGTCTCACACGTACTAATGCAGTAGCCAAAAAGAAAATGCAGGAAGCCGAATTTCAAAAGAGGGTAGATGAGAACCCGATTTGGAAACAGCAATACGGCACTTTATTGCAACAACTGGAAGCTGCTTATACAGGTATAGAGCCTTTAGGCCTCGCACGGGACTATTACTCAGAGATCATTTCCAAAATAGAAATATTTACCATTGCTGCACAATTGAATTCTCTTTCCACAGCTTATGAAAAGACCGGTCAAAAAGGATTAACTGACAGGATTCCGCAGGTTAAAGCTTTCCTCACAGATTTTCTCGGAGAATTCAGCCCCGTTGTAGACAGGAAATTATTTGAAGGATTAATGGAAATGTATGTGAAAGACCAACCTGCAGTAAATGTATCACTTGCGGCGCGGAAATTATTTGAAGGCAATATTGAGGGAGCT
This sequence comes from Ferruginibacter sp., assembly GCA_041745235.1. GTDB lineage: Bacteria > Bacteroidota > Bacteroidia > Chitinophagales > Chitinophagaceae > Ferruginibacter. The sequence continues at coordinate 10,353 of JBGTJG010000209.1, forward strand.
GCTGACAGGATCTATGCAGATAATACGCTGTACGATTCTCCCAAAATAATGAATATGCTGAACGGAAATCCTGAAGCGCTGATGGAATACATCAAAAATGCTGAAGCCATCAATCTGTATAAAGATCTGCTGGGTACTTATCAGACTTCTGTACAAAAAGACCTTAACGGAAAGCAAACGAGTTTGAATATGCTGCAGCGCACTTACATGCAGGCGCAGATGGATGTATTTAAAGAAAAAACTTTTTACCCTGATGCAAACAGCACGCTTAGACTTACATACGGGAAGGTACAGGGCTACACAGCCCGTGATGCAGTTACGTATTCCTACATGACAGATCTCTCCGGTATCATGGAAAAATACATTCCGGGAGATTATGAATTTGATGTTCCGGAGAAATTGCGCACGCTGTATAAGAACAAAGATTACGGCCCATATGGCGTAAACGGTAAAATGCCGGTATGTTTCATTGCTACAAATCATACAACGGGAGGCAACAGCGGCAGCCCTGCTTTGGATGCTTACGGCAACCTGATCGGGTTAAATTTTGACAGGGTGTGGGAAGGGACCATGAGCGACATTAATTACGATGCGTCTATTTGCCGGAACATAATGGTTGATATACGTTATGTCCTTTTTATAGTAGATAAGTTTGCCGGGGCAAGACGATTGGTAGATGAGATGAAACTGGTATATCCTAAGAAGAAAAAATAAGAGAAAGTTTAAAACATTCTGATAAAATCAGATCAAACAATTTTCTGTCTGAAAATTGTAAAAATTTCTTAATGTCAAACAATGCCTGAATTATACATCAAGGAAGGCCTATATTTGGTATATGGATACAGTTTTACCCCAAAAACTATCAGTTTTTTTAGCCGATGATGATGCAGATGACAGGCTCCTTTTTGAAGAAGCTCTCATGGAGGTTTCCGGCCACGTTAAGCTTATAACAGCAAAGAACGGCGAGCAGCTTATGGATGTACTCGAAAAAGAATCTCCTCCCGTGCCGCATTTGATCTTTTTAGACCTCAATATGCCCATTAAAAATGGTTTTCAATGTCTTGAGCAAATCAAAAAGGACGATAAATATACGGGCATCCCGGTGGTGATATTTTCCACATCTTGTCAAAAAGAGTCAATAGACGAGGTTTACAATAAGGGTGCAGACTTTTATATATGCAAACCGGACAGCTTTCAAAAACTGAAAGTGCTTCTTCAGACTGTGTTTACAAAAAATAGTCAGCCCCTGGTTACTCGGCCATCAAGAGAGGAGTTCTTACTTATGGCATGAATCTTTTTTCAATATTATATTATTGTAAACATACACATCAGCGTTATCCGGCAGTGCTTTTGATTTAGATTTAGATAAAATTTAAATATGCAATTTCCTGATGACGATTTTCGCCCCGACCTTTCCGATTCTAAACGCACGGACCGAGAGATCTTTATTGATGAGAGAACCGATGAAAAAGTTCAGAAACATTTAGAAGATGAAAGTGATATTATAACAGATGCTGATCTGGAGAATATTAAAACTGAAATGACGCCTGCAACAGAAGCACAGGAAAAAGAAGCGGCTCGGAAAGAAGGTTATTCTGAAGATGAGATCAATGCTATTGATGAGGATGATAAAGACTAAAAGTGCACAAGGTTAAACTTAAATCCCTTTTTTGAGTATTCCAGAGAGGGAGTAGGGATTTTTACAATACTGAGGATATTAAGAGCCATCTTAATTCCTCTTTTTTTTGTCTTGATCTTAGTAAGATCAATGTCGGGAGCTAAGTACCATTGCCGATAACGCTGCATATCCGGCCGTGAAAAAGTAACCACACCGTTTTTGTCAGTTGCATAATTACTCCTGGCACCGAATACACCTTCTACCCCTGTTCCTACCGATACCTGAAACCATTTTGGGATGCGTGTTGCAGGCAAGAACGTGCTTATGTTCGTGCTTAGCCAATAAGTTTGCCCGTTGTAATCTTTTAGGAATCGCTCACCCCTGCTTTTGCCAAATATTTCATTGCTTCTTGCATTCAGCATCGGATCATTATAATGCTTGCGGTGAAAAGAGAATTTGAATTGAATCCGTTGTTCATCCCAGGCAAATTCCTGGGCAACAAGCATTCCGCTGCCCGCAATATTACATGCAAAGTCGGTCCAGCTCCATCCCCATTCAGCACTGAAGCCATCAAGTGTTTCAATTGCTGTCTGGTAAAATGCACCGCTGAAACCCCCGAGCAGAATACGTTTTTTTCTTGAGATGCCTGTCCGCCGCCACAGTTCCATACTCGCCCTGCTTTCTGCATAAGCGCTGTAGGCGTGGCCAATCTTATCTACCTGCAACCATTCACCGTCATCATTAAATGAATGAAATTTACTGCGGGGATAATCCTTATACCATGCAGCGTATAAACCGGCCATGGCAAGACTGTACCCGGCAGTATTGGTTATGGCCATTACCCTTACCCTTTTTTTATTGTATGGGTAAATGAATTCACCGTTTTGATCTCTGCCTGCTCTGTGATACTGAGTTACAATCCCGGTGTCCGGTTCACTCGTTGAGATCGACTGAGCAGCTGACCTGCTTCCAGCAGCCCAGACTAAGAGTACACTCAATAAATATTTATAAACTTGATTCAATGCACGTTCATGTAAAGAGGGAAGACTGTTATATCTGCAAAATGCAAATTTAACTTAATGACGGAAAGAGTTACGAATTATATATTTTTGGAGATGTTAAAAACAGCAGATTTAAATCAAACAATAGATACCAATGTCAAGAATTGGCTCAGCGGAAGCTATGATGATGAAACCAAAACAGGCATCAGGAAAATGCAGGCTGATGACCCCGAGGGGCTAAAGGATGCGTTTTATCAGAATCTTGAATTCGGGACCGGTGGCCTCAGGGGAATAATGGGTATCGGTACCAATCGGATGAATAAATATACGGTAGGCATGGCCACTCAGGGCTATGCAAATTACCTTTTGCAATGTTTCGGAGAAAATATGAGTGTAGCTATAGCTTATGATTGCAGAAACAACAGCCGGGAATTTGCGGACATCACAGCTAATGTCTTTGCTGCGAATGGTATAAAAGTTTACCTG
>JBGTJG010000210.1:0-1667 GCA_041745235.1 Ferruginibacter sp.
CATCAGTGACCATACTTAAGAACAGCATCAAAAAACAAAATCCAAGAAACATCCAGATTATGAAGAAAATATATGTAAGTTGAAAAAAACAGTAAACTAATACACCCTTTTTTTCATCGATATTAAATTGCAAATCTGCAATAACAAGAAAATTTAATCAAAAACTTTAATAAAACATGTTTATCTCCCAAAAACACTTGTACAATTATGTTCGTATGATACCGCCCGATATCTACGGATTGCTCTCCTATAAAATACTTTGTTCGTCTCACCATAAATTCAAAGTAGTCGTTTCCTGACTTGTTTTTAGCAGTGAAGTTAATTGACCAATATTCAACAGCTTTTATTTTTCTACAAAGTCTAAATCTACGAAGTTATCAATAAGAGCTAACTAGAAGAGGTAAAAAATGATTAAATATATTTTTATAATGTCCTGTTTATTTGTGATGAGTGTTTCTGTTTTCGGACAGGACAAGCTGAATAATGATTTGAATAAGTCCTTTAAAAGATATGATTTAGTAAAGTTAGACAATGACGATGTAGCCGAAAAGGCTAAATCGGAACAGTTAATAGAGTTTCAGGCATATGGGCGTGATTTTGAATTTGTCCTAACTCCTAATGATTTGAGGTCAAGTGATTATAGATCCGTTGAAAGCAGCGATTCAGGTGAGATCGAACTGGAACGAGCAGAAGTCACGACTTATAAAGGAAAATTAAGAAATGACATTGATTCTGAGGTTCGTTTTACAATAGCGGGCGGAGTTTTAGAAGGTTTTATATACACAGGTAATGAAAAATTTTTCTTGACTCGGGCAAGAAAGTTTTCAAAACATGCCTTAAGGAATGATGTGGTCGTATATAGCAGCGGCGATATAGCGGAAACTGTTGATTTATCCAATGATATAGAAGGGATGATGCAGATAGAAGAGAAAATTCTCGCTCCCGATGTTGCAAACGCTGCTACAGCAGACTTAAGACAAATACAGATCGCAACCGAAGCCGACTTCGAATGGGTCGACAGATCGCTGGGACGTTCGGCATCCTCCGCCAATACAGAAATACTAGGTATTTTGAATATGGTGGATGGAATATACAGAAGAGACTTAAATTTAACGATTTCGGTAACATTTCAACATGCCTGGTCCACGACAGATCCGTTTCCGAGAGCTTCGTCGTCAGCACTATTGGATAGCTTTTTGAGTTACTGGAATACAAATTATCCGCAGTCACAAAATCCGCGTGATGTGGCACACCTCTTTACAGGGAAATTTACTAATCAAGGTATTGCTTATGAAGGTATTGTTTGCAGGAGCGCACAGTATTCCTATGGATTGACCGGCAGAAGTGGAACTATGAATCAACTAATAACCGCTCACGAAATCGGTCATAATTTAGGTGCGCCGCATGTTGATAATTCAGGAACCTGTGCAAATTCGATAATGAATCCGATTATTAGTTCTGCTGTGACAAACTTTTGTGATCAATCAAAATCTGTGATCGGAAATTTTGTGGCTACTTACAATAGCTGTTTGAGTGTTGTTGGTACAACAACTCCTACCCCTACTCCATCAGCCACGCCAACGCCAGTAACACCACCGAGCTACGAGGGAGACGTCGACCCGCGCGATGTGGGCGGCAATGGATTGGTTCAATCGGCTGATGTCATT
>JBGTJG010000211.1:0-2091 GCA_041745235.1 Ferruginibacter sp.
AAAGCAAATGGCTCTTATCCGCAAGGCCCTTAAGAAGCCTCCAGGAAAGGCAGGAATGAAAGAAGATAAATGGACCGGCAGGCTTCTTTCTGATTATTTAAAACAGAAATACAATATAGCCCTTAAGGTAAGAATGTGCCAGCGCTGGATCAGGAGATTTGAAGAAGAGAAAATGTAGTAAAAATATATTTGATTATATCATTTGCTGCTTGTGACTTTGATAGCGCTTACGGAACCGGACGCTTTTTAAATCCACCCCCTGGAGAATGAAATGAAGTTGTTGATGGGTGAGGGTCATCCCGGGGCCATCTTCTCCGTGTCTGGGAAGCTCAAAGCTTCCTTTTTCCAAACGCTTCTGGCAGATCCCAAATCCATCCCCTTCCCAAAGCAACAGCTTGGCCTGATTACGGTGTTTGTTGAAGAAGATAAAGACATCTCCATTTAATGGACTACGTCCAAGTTCCGAACGCACAACTATGGTAAGCCCGTTATAGGACTTACTCATGTAATGTAAAGCTTTACATTATATGCGAAAATCGTTTGATGGCTTAACGGGTATTGTGGTTAATGAGTTCGGGCGGGAGATAAACACAAAAGATGTGTTTATTTTTTTGAACAAAGAGCTCACTCATGTTAAAGTGCTGCTCTATGAATCTGATGGGTTTACCTTGTTTTACAGGCGGCTGCACAAAGGGCGGTTTACAGTGCCTGCGGCTACATCTGTTAGTGGCACAATCAACTGCCGATCACAAACCTGCAAAATAGAGGACCTGCGGAAACGCTTTCATAAACTCACTCTAAAGTACCTGTGGGAACAATTGCTTTGTGCAATGAAATGCCAGGTACTGTGTGCACAAACGCTGGAAGATATTGACAGCAAAAAGCACCAGATAAGATTAGCCTCAGGCTAAAGTAAGATAAGAGAAGCTACAGGCTTCGGGTGTCAAACCTGCACCTGCAAAACAGGATATTCAATAACGGAGCTAAATCATATTAACAACAAAGCAGCCAGAAGACTGAAAATACCTAACAGCCAGATGAACATCAAAATGGCTGGTAGGCGAAGCCTTGCCCTAAAGTCCTTAGCCTATCAAAGAAGATGAAATATATTTACTAACGGAATCGCTGCGTTTTTGATAAAGCCTATAACCTTTATAGCACTTATTGCCGTAATTTTACCCGGACCATAATGATTTAGTATATCAATAAAGTATTTGCCACTAAAACTATTTTCCCTTAAATGTATCTGAATCAATAATTATGAGAAAGATTTTAAGAAAATTTGGATTAAACAAACTGATTGTAAAATTAATCTCCGGCAATAAATATGAAAAAAAATTTCATAAAGCTATGCTAGAGAAGATTCAAAACGACTTTATTGTTTATGATGTTGGTGCAAATATAGGTTACTATACAAATATTTTTTCAGAGTATGTTCCAGATGGAATGGTAATAGCTTTTGAACCAAGTAAACAAAACTTTACAAAATTATTGGAAAATACTAAATATTTAAAAAATTGCCAATCTTACAATATTGCATTAGGCTCAACAAATGGATTTGTAGAATATAGTCAAGGATCTGATGAAATTGGAGCTACTACACAAGTATCTCTAATAAAAGAATCATTTAATCTAGAGAATCAGGTTCCCATTTATACATTAGATACATTTTTTGAAAATAATTCATTGCCATCACCTAACGCAATAAAGATTGATGTGGAAGGCTTTGAATTAGAAGTAGTTTCAGGAATGAAAAATTTATTATCAAGGAATGAAATCAAATATGTATTTATAGAAGTTCATTTCGAATTATTGAATAAAAAAGGTTATTTAAGTATAAAGCAAGAAATTAGAAACTTATTTGATTCTAATAAATTTGAGATAAAATGGGTTGATTTTTCTCACATAATTGTATGTCGTAAATTTGACTGAGCTTTTACTGAATAGTTGCTATACTTCACAAGGGATAAATTAGTGAATTTTTTTTGTCAAAGAATTGGAATTTTAGGGTAAGTAATGATGATAGTTGCGTTTTAAAGTTTTGGTTAATTCCCTCAAAAAAATTTTGGATTGCCTCATGAAATAATTTTG
>JBGTJG010000212.1:0-1586 GCA_041745235.1 Ferruginibacter sp.
GTCAAGATCTGGGAGGGCCCAAGGGCGAAGGTGGAAGTTCATAAGAAATGTTTTAGAAAAGCAAGATAATTTTAAGGAAAACAGTCTAATGCAAGTTTCTCAATTCGTTTAAGAATTATGTCGTTGCAGTTTTTACAATTGCGTTTCATTATCGTTATCATTCGTTTTCTAATACTACCGGATTCTTTTATATCATCATGAGGGTAATAACCGCTGTATAATATTGAGTTGACCCAATCAGAATATTTATCACCTGTTGTATCATAATCCATGTAATCAAAAAATTCTTGTGGGAATTTTTCCGCATATCTTCGGGCAGGTTCACCTGTATATTCGGCTAAGGCACCGTCTTGAATTTGAATAGTTTTGTTTAAGCACCAACGATACAACGGACGTAATTTTTTATCATCTGTAGAAACTAATTGCAGCAAAGCAGCGGTGGTACGATTATCTGATGGTCTGAATTCTCCCTGATAAAAATCTATCGCAACAGGAGAACATTTAGGGTTATCAATGTAATACTGTACCGGTTTCCCCCAAATCGAATCAATTTGGGGATCATTAGTCAATCCAAATCCTTCTTGCCAATTATTTTGGTTAGAGATATAAATTGTATCCTGTTTGAACATTGTATCACGGTATGAAGCTTTTCCTTGAATTATATTTTCCTTTTGAGTACACGCTGCGACTGCTAATAACATACTAATGGGAAATAGAAATATCTTCATTTTTATTGGAGTATTTCAAAAGTACCGACTATTTTATTATCTATAGATCTTCGCTTCAATAAAAGCTGATCCCCGCTCCCCCGCCCAAAACCTACGCCCGATTGCAGGGGAAAGCCCGCAGCGAGGAACGAGCGTGGACTTGTACCGTAAAGCGGGACCACTGCCCGGCTTTGCACAAATGCCGGCGTTCCCATATTTTTAATTAAACTTTGCACGGTAACTGCAGTCTTACACATCGGTTTAAGATTGCAATACTTTTATAACCTATGGCCGATACACTGAACGATATTGAATTGCTTGCGCAGTTTAAAAATGAGGGTACCAAAGAGCGTGCTTTTACGGCTATCCTGAAGAAATACCAGGAAAAGTTGTACTGGCATATCAGGCGCATGGTGGTGGAGCATGAAGATGCCAATGATGTATTGCAGAATATGTTTGTAAAGGCATGGAAGGGCCTGGAGAATTTCCGGGAAGACAGCCAATTGTATACCTGGCTCTACCGCATTGCTACCAACGAGAGCCTTACTTTCCTGGAGCAGCAAAAGCGGCGCGGCACTATTTCCATGAGCGATGAGGATACGGGCATGAGCAACAAGCTGAAAGCTGACGACAATTTTGACGGCAATAAGGCTGAATGGAAGTTGCAATTGGCTGTGCAGAAGCTTCCGGAGAAGCAAAAAGCGGTCTTCAACCTGCGGTACTATGAGGAAATGCCTTATAATGAAATGAGTAAAGTGTTGGATACGAGTGAGGGAGCCCTGAAAGCGAGCTATCACCACGCAGTAAAGAAAATAGAAGAATATATCCTCAATAATTAAACTTTTGGCCCGAAAAAGAGTCAAAGACACAATAATGAAG
>JBGTJG010000213.1:0-2413 GCA_041745235.1 Ferruginibacter sp.
ATCGTTTTGTGAGTGAGCAGAGCAGTGATTTCTTCAGAGGAAACGGCGGCGACTTTAATGACCTCGCAAGGCAGAGTGTGAGCCAGTTCCTTTCATCTGCACTCAATGAAATAGCAAGTGACCTGTTCAAGGGAATTGATATAGACCTTAATCTGAATTCCTATAACGACTTCTCTAACGGCGGCCAGACAGCACGCACTGATCTTAATGTTGCGGTGAGTAAAACATTTGCAAATGACCGGGTAGTAGTGAGTGTAGGTAAAAATTTCGGCGTAGAGGGACAGGATGCAGCTGCTAAAGTTTCGGGAACCAATTCCGGATTCAAACCTGACATTACGCTTACATATAAACTTACCCCTGATGGCAGGTATCTCCTGCGGGCTTATACAAAGAACCAGTTTGAAGTAACGCTTGATGGGTATGTGGTGGAGACAGGATTGGCTTTCCAGGTCTCGATGGACTATGATAAATTTAGGGAGTTGTTCAGGAAAAGAGTGAGGACGAAGAAATAAATAAAGTAATTAAAATATCGGTGATGTGAGCACGATGTCAGCCTGAGCTTGTCGAAGGCGATGTATATGTAATGCGGGAATAAAAAATAAATAGAAAACAAAATGTTTCTTAAAAAGAATCATATTTTAATACTGACGGGGATCTTTTTAATCTTCATTGCATCTTCATGCAGTGTTCAAAGATTTTTACCGCCCGGAGAAAGACTTTACCGCGAAGCGCAATTTAAAATTGAAAGGCATAAAGAAACTCGTACAACTGCAAAGGCGTTGCGAAATACACTCAAACTTGCCGCACGTCCTAAAACAAATAAATTTCTTTTGGGACAACCATACCGAGTTTGGTTTTGGTATGTGATAGGTGAACCGCGAAGAGAAAAAGGATTCAAAGCGTTTCTCCGAAACAGGCTTGGAGAACCCCCGGTACTCAGCAGCCGCATAAATGCAAAGGCCACTGCAGAGAACATGCAATCTCTTTTGGAAAATACAGGTTACTTCCATTCAACAGTACAGGGCGATACTATCAATACAGGCAGCTATTTTTTCAAGGCAAAATATACGGCACAGGTACAACCCCAATACAAATTAGGAAAAGTAGAATGGGTAAGCGACAGCTCTGCATTGCTGGAGTTGCTTAAATTGAACTCTACAACAAAAGGCATTTTAAAGACAGGCAAACCTTATACCCTCAGCGATATCACCGCAGAGCGTGACCGACTGGATCTTTTCCTCAAAACGCAGGGCTATTATTATTTTAATCCTGATTACCTGATGTCTTATGCGGACAGTACTGTAGGTGTGAGAAAAGTAGATCTGTTGCTTAATATAAAAAAGACCACACCCATTGAAGCAAAGCAGGTTTTTAAAATAAACAACATAACGGTTTTCCCGAATTATTCTCTTGCATCGCCCAAACTTGATACCGGTCAAAACAATATCGAGATACACGACGGTCTGCGAATAGAGGATACTATGAAAAGATATCGTCCGCGGCTTTTTACGCAAACGATCACATATCGCCCGGGCAGCATTTACAGCAGCCGTGAGCAGAATACAACGCTGAACAGGTTAATAAATCTCGGCACTTTTAAGTTTGTTAAGAACAGGTTTGAGCCGTTAAAAGATTCTGTTGCTTTTGATACTTCCTACAAAATGAATGTTTATTATTACCTCACACCCGCAAAGCGTAATTCATTGCAGGCCGGCTTAGAGGGCTTTACAAAAGAAAATAATTATGTAGGAAGCCAGTTAAGTGTGAGCTGGAAGAACAGAAACTTCTTTAGGGGAGCAGAGCAGTTCGGTGTAAAAGCTTACGGCGGTTTTGAAACAACATCGGGTAATGATTCTGTAAAAAATAATAATTATCGCCTGGGTACGGAAGTAACTATGCGCTGGCCGAGATATGCTATCCCTTTTTTCAGGCTTAAGGAAAATAATTTTTACCCGCCCGTAACAACTGCGCTGCTTGGATATGAATGGTTTAGGAAGGATATTTTTTACACAAAAAATCTTTTTCGTTTTCATTATGAATTTACCTGGAAACCGAACCTGCTGACACAGTTTACGGTAGCGCCCATAGCAATAAGCTATCTGAATGCAACAAATGTTACAGACTCTTTCCGCAAAGAAACTTCTGCTAATCCGTCGCTTTTATTATCAGTTTTTTCTGAAGCAGTGCTGGGTACTTATGGTTTATATACTTACAATTCCGATTTTAAAACCAAAAGAAACAAGGTTTACTTTCAGGCAGGAATTGATCTTTCCGGAAATATTGCAGGCCTTGTAACAGGCGCAAAAAATTACCGCTCAAAAACCATTTTTAATGTTCCTTTCGCACAATATGTAAAGCTTGATGCTGACTACCATTTTACCAGAAAATTAAAGAGTAATTATGAATGGGCCAA
>JBGTJG010000214.1:0-8433 GCA_041745235.1 Ferruginibacter sp.
CGTGAAATGTAAAATTAATAATCGAAAAGTTTTTATTGTTATTAATTCAAAACTTAAAATGAAAATTGTCTTTGGTTTGAACAATATTCCTTGTAGGTAGGTTGACCATATAGTTTATAGCAACTTTCAACTTTGCTAAAGAGGGAGGCTTTGTGATAAAATAGGACACTCCAATGTTGTATAACTCGTCCAAGTTTGAGGGGTTTGAACTTGTTGATAAGGCCATCATGGGAATATCTTTTAATAATGGGTTCTTTTTTATCATTTTTATACACTCGACCCCGGTTGTCACAGGCATTACTAAATCAACAAATATTACATCAGGTATTGCAATACTATTTTTTTCTATTTGCCCCAATGCCTCTTTACAATTATCAAATGAGTGAAGTTCTGATCGGGGCGATACATCAGATACTGCATGGTGGAATAGATCTATATCATCAGGGTCGTCATCTATAAGAAGGATATTGGGAAGATGGGACGGATTCATAAAAACATATGACACAAAGTAGGTGCCAATAGAATTTGGTACTGATCTAATCATTTGGCAGCACCGTTGGTTTTATAATAATGAATCATATTGAGTAAAAGCTTTCACGTTTTGCCGAGTTGTTTCTATGCTTTTATTGAAAAATGTGCTTTGAAGAAAAAGATGGAAATAGTGCATCAGATAGTGCATCAATAGGTGAAAGCAGGTGGAAAAGATAGTTGGAAGGCGACCGCCTCATGGAACATAATGGCTGCCGCCTTATCTTTGTAAAAGAATGATAGCTACTAAAGTGTAGTTGTTGATGAAATTGAAATGGTTACGGGCACATTGACCTCATAATCAGGTGGTCCTAGGTTCAAATCCTAGTGGGGCCACAGAAAGTAAAGGGTTTCATTTTTTGAAACCCTTCTGCTTTTATCTCCGTGCCCGTACAGTGATTGTAAATGATTTATAAAAGTATGCATCATATACCGCAAACAGCCGGCCACCTTACTTTTAAGCGATTCCCGAAGAATCTCGGGAAATTTGTAATTCTTATTGCGATAGCCATTATCATCGGGTGGATTTTCAATATTCCGACGCTGAAAAGCATTCTGCCCGACTACGCAGCCATGAATCCCACTACTGCAACTTTGTTCATTTTATGCGGTGCTGCATTGTGGCTGAATAACACAAACTATGTTACATCAGTCGACGTGATCAGTATTGTAATCATATGCATAGCTGCGACGCGTCTTATAGGTTTTAATCCGAATTACGATACCGGTATAGACCAATATTTCTTCAGGGAACGCCTCAACGGAAACAGGATGGCGCCTAATACTGCTGTGAATTTTCTGCTTACAGGCATTTCTCTTTTGTTATTAAACCGCAAGTGGAAGTATAATTTTCTTGTTTCCCAGATATGTGCTTTGGTGGCTTTATCAATCAGTATGCTGGCTGTTATCGGTTACCTCTATGCAGACAGGAGCCTTTATAAGTTGGCTACCTATATTCCAATGGCACTGCATACAGCCGTTACTTTCCTGCTGCTTACTATTGGCATTCTCTTGAAAGGCAGCAGCCAAGGCTTTATGTCTGTTATTATGCACAAAAATGCGGGCGGCCGCCTCTCCCGCATCCTTTTACCGATTACCATTTTGCTCCCCATAATTCTTGGCTGGTTACGTATAGAGGGACAGCGCAGGGGAATGTTTGGTTTTGAATTCGGAACTGCCATGTATACGATATCTGTCATTTTGCTCTTTACCCTGTTTATCGGCGGCCTTTCACGCTCCATGAACCGCAGTGATGAAAAAAGAAAAAAGGCAGAGCAGGATATGCTTATTGCGAAACTGGAAGCAGAAAAAGCAAAAAAAGTACAGGAACAATTCCTGGCTAATATGAGCCATGAGATTCGCACACCCATCAATGGCGTTATAGGTATGGTTCAGCTTGCCGGCACAACCGCATTGACAGAAGAGCAAAAAGATTATATGGGAATGATCAGTGAATCTGCCTCTAATCTATTGGTGATCATAAATGACATTCTGGATCTCACTAAAATAAATGCAGGAAAAATATCATTGGAAAACGTTGAATATGCGCTGCCGCATGCTGTACGTTCACTCACAAGGCTTCTCAATTACAAAGCAAAGGCGAAGGAAATTACACTAAACAGTTACATAGCCCCGGAAGTGCCTGATTCAGTATTCGGTGACCCTGTTCGCCTGAACCAGATACTCACGAACCTGGTAAGCAATGCAATTAAATTTACTCCCGCAGGCGAAATAAATATTTCTGTTGACATTGCGAAAGCAGAAGAAACTTCACTGATACTTCGCTTTATTGTACAGGATACCGGCATCGGCATTGAAAAAGATAAGCTGGAAGGAATATTTGAAAGTTTTACACAGGCTTCAACCGATACAACACGGAAATACGGCGGAACAGGTTTGGGACTGACAATCAGCAAACAACTTATTGAGTTGCAGGGAGGAAATATTACTGTGTCCAGCACACCGGGAGTAGGGAGCTCTTTTGTTTTTTTTCTCCCCGCAAAAAAAGTTACAAAAAAGATGATCCCCATACAAACTACTTCTGCGATCTTATCAAGCCTGGATAATTTACGAATCCTATTGGCAGAGGATAACCTCATAAACCAGAAGGTGGCCTCTATCCTGCTCACAAAAGCAGGTGCCAAAGTTAATATTGCCAATAATGGCACAGAGGTGCTGACCATGCTGTCCGGCAATAGATATGACATGGTCCTGATGGACATCAATATGCCGGAGATGGACGGTTTTGAAGCAACAACCAGGATCCGGGAAAGTGAGTCACTTTTTCAAAACATTCCGATCATTGCACTGACTGCGTCTGCATTTGAAACGGAAAAGCAGCGATGTTTAGATCTCGGCATGAATGATTATCTGACCAAACCATTTAAAGCAGAAGAGCTGTTTGCAAAAATAAGGCTGCACGTCACCTGAGGTTTACTATCCGGAACCGGAATTCAAAAAACAAAAATTGATGGCGTTATTAAAGAATATCATTTTTGATCTTGGCGGTGTACTGCTTAATATTGATTACAAAAAAACAGAAAACGCTTTTAAGGATCTGGGTTATACTCATTTTGAAAAAATGTATTCGCAGTTTACAGCGGATGAGCTTTTTGTAAAGCTGGAAACAGGAAAAATTAACCCGGCCGGTTTTCTGAGGGTGCTTACGGACAGCCATGAAAGAAGCATAACAACATTACAGGTAATAACTGCCTGGAACAGCATGCTGCTTGATTGGCGAATGGAAAGCCTGGAATTCCTCAGTAAACTTTCAAAAAAATATAAAATATTTCTGCTGAGCAATACGAATGAAATTCATGAAGAAGCTTTTAATAAAATACTGTATAAGCAAACAGGCATGTCTTCTGTTGATCATCTGTTTACAAAAGCCTGGTATTCACATAAAATACATTTTCGCAAACCTGACGCAGAGATATTTGAATTTGTGCTGAAAGATGCAGGAATATCTGCCGCAGAAACATTGTTAATTGATGATTCTGCAAATAATATTGAGGCGGCAAAGGCAGCGAAAATTAACACACACTTACTTCTAAGCGGAGAAAGAATAGAAGGGCTGAACTACCCCGGCGTAATTTTTGATTTTCCGTGAGCCGGGATAATCAAAGTTTTAATGCATACTATAGCAATGCAAGAAAAAGATGCATTAATTTCTCCGCTCCTGAGCATGCTCAGCGAAATAAAAATTCTGAGCGAAGAATTGCAAACTGCTCTTCTGAAAAGCTTCCTGCAACAGGGAAGTAAAAAAAGGCACCATGCTGCTGCATGGAGGAATTTCTGTAAAAATCTGTGGTTTCTTGCCCGCGGGTTTCATAATAAACTTTTTTAAGTGATTATGCTTACAGTTGTTTACAACAATTATACACAGGCGTCCCCGGCCCGCAACAAATCGCTGTTTAAGAAATTTATTTTTTTGTTTCGCTGCAATTTTTTAAGCCTGCAGATGATGAAAAAGATTCAGGTAAATGGTCTGCCTGATGTTTTACCCCCTCACCGGAAAGGTTGTACTTTTTTAAATTTGGTACATCCCATCCTGCTCCTGAAATGTTTTCAATATTCGCAATAGATTGAGTACATAATTACGAGTTTAAACCTGAGCAAATCAGTACGTTAATTAATAAAATTTCCTATTAAGTAACTTATTTAAGTCTGATTAAGTGTATATACGTAAATGAGAAAATTACACTCCCCCATTCCATTAATTACAAGCTTAATAGGACGATATTACTTAGCAAAAGGAACTAAAACGTACACAATGAAAACCTCTCAGGGGCAACAGCGAATTTCCGACTTTATCATTGGGTTTGATGGTCACGGTTTAAAAACCGGCGGAAAAAAGAACTGTGCCCCTGACCTTATAAAAGCAGACAAAGAAATGCTTTTTCAAAATGAAGAAAAAGAAAGACATGCGGCAGCATTAATAATCGCTAATAAAGAACTTGCTTATCAGAATAGCGAAAAAGAAAAAAGGGCAAGAGAATTAATCGCCGCAAATAAAGCACTTGAACAGGCACAGTACAATACAATGCTTGCACTTGAAGAAGCAGGAAGGGCAAATTCCAAATACAGAAACCTTATTGAAAATTCCGGTGTTGTTATGTATTCTGCTTCATTAGCAGGAAATATAACTTTTGCTAACAGGAAGGCTTATGAGTTAACAGGATATCCTGTGGCGGAGTTGATGGGTAAATCATTATTCTCCATAACTGATCCGGAATGCATGCATGCAGTTAAGGGAAAATATATTGCACAGCTTAAGAATGATATAAAGGAGACGATCTGTGAATTTTGCATCCGAACCAAAAACGGTGAGCTGAAATGGGTGGAACAATCAGCGGTGCTTATTACTGAGGCAGGTATACCCGTAGGCTTTCAATGCATCATTAAAGACATTTCGCAAAAGAAAGAAATGGAGGAAGTGCTCCGGATATCTGAACAGAGATCCGAAGAAAATCAAATGCGGCTTCAATCAATTCTTGATAATACCGGTTCACTTATCTATATCAAAGATCTGTACGGTAAATACCTTATAGTTAATAAAGAATTCAAAAAAGCACTGCAGGTAAATGATGCCGGGGTTATCGGTAAAACAGATTTTGACTTTACTGATACTGAAAGGGCGACGCGTTATAAAAAATCGGATGATGAGGTGATAAGGAACTGCACCTCAGTAGAGTTGGAAACTGAACTTGTATTACAGGGTGAGAAAAGGAATTTCCTTATCACAAAATTTCCGCTTTTAGATGCAGATAATAACCTTTACGGCATCAGCGGGATTGCCACAGATATAACTGAAAGAGTAAAATACCGGGAGCAACTGATCATAGCAAGGGAGGAAGCAGAGAACTCCAGAAACCTGCAGGAACATTTTCTTGCTAATATGAGCCACGAGATTCGTACTCCAATGAAGGTATACAGGGAATGACAGATCTGCTTATGGAAACCTGTTTGGATAAAGAGCAACTTGAATTTACCAAAACCATCAAACAGTCTGCAGATAATCTCTTAGTGATCATAAACGACATCCTGGACTTTTCCAAAATAAAGGCCGGTAAACTGATGATCGAACAGATAAATTTTCGGCCTGTTGAGATCTTATCCGGTGTAGAAAAGATTTTCAGGCAAAAGCTTATTCATCAGGGACTGAAATTTAACTGCAGGGTTGACAGCAATATCCCTGATGTGATTTGCGGTGATCCTTACCGGCTTAACCAGGTATTGGTAAACCTTGTAGGAAATGCCATAAAATTTACAAGAACCGGAACCATCTCAATTGATGTAAGGGCAGGGGAGTCGGATAAAACAGGCGTTATGCTCCTATTTAGTGTAACAGACACCGGTATTGGTATTAATGCAGATAAAGTTGCGGATATATTTCAAAGTTTTACGCAGGCAAGTCCCGATATTACCCGCAAGTATGGCGGTAGCGGGCTCGGTTTGGCTATCTGCAGGCAGTTATTGGAATTGCAGGGAGGAGATATAAAAGTTACATCCGAAGCAGGGAAAGGTTCCTGTTTCAGCTTTAATATATATTATCGGTATCAGAATATTGCCATTGCTGAAGCCGCCCTGCAAAAAGAAACGGTGAATAAAGATATATTGGCAGGGAGGCGATTCTTAATTGCAGAAGATAACCGCATAAACCAAAAACTGATCGTAAAGGTGATAGAAAAAGGGGGAGGTTTCGCAGATGCCGTTAATAACGGCGCAGAAGCAATCGCAAAATTAAAAGCAGGAATTCAATACGATATTATAATAATGGATCTTCAGATGCCGGAAATGGACGGATACAAAGCGACTAGGTATATACGCAATGAGTTGTCAATGAAAATTCCGATCATTGCCATGACTGCAACGGCTATGAAAGGAGAAAAAATTAAATGCCTGGAACTGGGTATGAATGAATATTTATCCAAACCTTTCGCATTTGATGATTTTTATCAAAGTGTTTATAATGTCTTACCTAATTGGTTACAAAATGCCGAAACCAAAGATGCAATAGCTCAGATAAAAAATACACCTTCCTTATTCAATTTGTCTTTTCTGGAAGAGATGGAGGATGATGCATATACAATAGATATTTTGCAATCATTTCTTAAACATACCCCGGCAGAGCTTGACAAATTGTTAAACGCGGTCTCACGAAAAAAATATGAAACAGTAACTGAGATAGCGCATAAGCTAAAAGGGAGTACAGGACTCTTGCAAATATCTGCCATGTGCGGTTTATTAAAATCAATTGAAGAAGGTAGCAGGATAGCAAACACGGGCTTGCAGTCGATGGTAAATGACTTAATAAATATTTATCCTCCTATCGAAAAAGCCCTCATTAAGCATCTGGAATTAATGGCAGAGCGGGGTAAAACATTTTAAATGCTTACATGCACTGCACCTAGCGGAGAATAATGAAAAAAGCTAATTACATTTTAATGAAAGAATGTGGAGAATAAGACCTTGATTTTGAAATAGCAATGTTTTCAACTCCAAAAAATCTCTTTAAGCTGTTTCATTATCTGCAAGTTCCTTTGTTAGTTTGGTAAATCCGATAACATTTCCGTCGTCATCGTGAAGAGCTGTAATGAGTATGCTGCCCCAAAAAAAGCTCCCGTCCTTTCTGAGACGTCTGCCTATATGCATTGCACGCCCTTCCTTTTTCGCAAGATCCAGCAGTTGTTCCGGCAAGAGATGCTGCCTGTCCTGCGGAAGATAAAATATCCGAAAATTCTGCCCGAGAATATCCTTCTCTTTATACCCTTTAATTTTTTCTGCCCCCTTATTCCAGGTTAAAATGGTTCCGTCAAGGTCCAGCAGAATAATCGCATAATCCTGTATTTCAGCTATCATTCTTTGATGAAGCTTTTCAAGGAGTTTCTTTTTTTCCACGGCGAGTTGGTTAAATATTCAAAGGTAAGATAGCTTCATGTCGCCACTCGAACATATTTTTTAAAATAAATCTTCTCTCGGGCACGTAATAAACATCGAAGGCCAGCTGATGGGGGAAATTATCAAGAAATATTCTCTGATGATTACACTTCATGCCGGTGGTTTTTGATGACTTGCCTGCAAGGGCCGGGTCACACATATAATAGGTGAATTGTGAATGACAAAAATCTGACATAATTTAAAAAATTAGAACAGATCCGGTTTCACTACGTACACCTTTACTATTAAAAAGTTCTACTCTATACAGTCCTCTTCCATGAGCACCTAGGTTAACTTTTAAGGGTTGGAATCCGGGGGCGCTAACTGTGTAGGTTTTGGTATATATTCTTGCTCCTTTTCCGTCATAAATATTCACTGTAGGAGTCGTGACTGCAGAATTGTTCAGATCATTGAAATACCTGACGTGGAATTGGCCGGTGTTAGGGCTCGGATAGATAAACATAGGGAAAATTCCTGAAGAACCCCCGTTGGGGTTAGAGCCGGGGGAAGTGGTAGTACTACAACCCAGGGGTGGTGTCGTGGCTACAAATACAGGAGAGGAGATTCCGCTGTTCGCACCGCAAGTCACAACTGCTTGGTAATACATATTAGATACAGTAGTGGTGTAAGTTGAGGAAGTAGCGCAAGGTATATTATTGAAAGGTCCCCCCGGAGAGGAGGAGGATTGCCATTGATAGGTTAATGCAGCACCCGGTGTAACCGTTGCCACAGAAACGGTAAAAGGAACATTTGGGCATACGGATGGCGAAGTAGAAACTGTAGCACCTACGTTATGTGTCACCGGGCATGGAGTGGCAATCGTGTATGTAATTGTTCCTATAAAGGTGCCGGGTGTTACAGGGGCTGCAGGCGCGGCAGCACCTATATAAGACACATTTGTGCCCACGCACCATAAAAACCCTCCACCTCCACTACAGCCCGTAACGCTTACAAACGAACTTACCC
>JBGTJG010000215.1:0-13465 GCA_041745235.1 Ferruginibacter sp.
ACTGTCAGGGTGAGCCTGTCGAATCCCGTGTTTGAAGAAAGGAGAACTTTCATTTTACCCGCCTTCGACAGGCTCAGGCTGACATCGTAATGAAGTTGAAACTTTAAAACAAACGTACTGTCAGGGTGAGCTTGTCGAATCACGTGTTCCAAGAAACGAATGTATCACGCAAAACGAACTGTCAGGGTGAGCCTGTCGAATCCCGTGTTTGAAGAAAGGAGAACTTTCATTTTACCCGCCTTCGACAGGCTCAGGCTGACATTCTGAAACAGGACGGGTACCTTTGAAGTAATGAATCACCAACCGGGCAGCAAACAATCAGAAATACAAACCTTTACCCGCAGCCTGCTGCCCGCACTTAAGATGCTGCGGGACAATGACCCCCTGCGCATGGCCGGTGCCACTGCCTTCTTTACCACCTTTGCTTTGCCGCCCATTGTGTTCATACTTGCGCAGCTCTTTGGCCTGTTCATAGGCCCGAAGAATGTGGGCCGCGGCCTCATTGAAAACATCGGCAACAACCTGGGCAAGGACGGTGCAGAGCTGGTGCGTGGCGTTATCCGCAGCATACTGGACTTCAGTACAAACCCGTATGTGATCGTACCGGGCTTTTTGTTTTTAGTGTTTGTAGCCACCACACTTTTTCTTGTAATTAAGAATTCCCTGCACGACATCTGGCATGTAGAAATAAAGGACCACCCCGGCTTTCGTTTTAATATCATGACCAGGCTCCGTTCCTTTGCCATCATCCTGCTGGTGGGCCTGCTGTTCTTTGCCAACCTTTTCTTCAAAAGCATACAGGGTTTTGCCGGGGATTTTGTGCAGGAGGTTTTCGGTGGTGGCAGCATGGTGTTTAAGATCGTGTTCAGCGAGATAACGAGTGTGGTCATTGTATCTGCCTGGTTCATTATGCTGTTTCGTTTCCTGGCAGATGCACGGCCCCCGTGGAAGGCGGTGCTCATTGGCGGTTTGCTTACCGGTATGCTCTTTACGGGCGGGCGGTTCCTTTTAAAAACATTGCTGGTAGACGGAAATGTGGGGCAGCTCTACGGCGCATCGGGCTCTATGGTGCTGGTGTTGCTGTTCGTGTTTTACACTTCCTTTATAATGTATTACGGGGCGTGCTTTGTGGCGGTGTATGCTGCGCAAAAGGGGTGGGAGTTGCATGCGAAGCACAAGGCGTATATAGCTGAGACCACATCTGCCCTGCATCATTAAAAGCCGAACATTAGAGACGATCCAATAAATATACCCCACTCGCTCCGATACGGCCTCAGAAGAAAAGCGTTAAGAAAATGCAGGCGGTTGCCGTTAAGAAATGAAATAGTTGTTACGATACACGGCTATGATCAATTGCATGTAAGTCGCACTACAGCCCGGTTCTGCACCCCTGTGCTGACTTATTTCATTTTAGGCATCCGCTCGCATTTTTAGCTTTTCTTCAACAGCCTTGATCTTTTTTGTTACGTTTTTGCATCAAGGCAAAAAAGTAAAAGTCACACCCTTAACAGACCTTCCAAACTTAACGAACCCCACTCCCTCCCATACGGCCTCAGAAGAAAAGCGTCAAGAAAATGCCTTGTCATCCTGAGCTTGTCGAAGGAGGGTGCCGTTAAGAAATGAAATAGATGTTACTCTGTTCAGCTAAGATCAAATGCATGTAGGTCGCACAAAAGCCCGGCTTCGCACATCCGTCCTGACTTATTTCATTTTAGGCAATCGCCTGCATTTTTAGCTTTTCTTCGCCAGCCTTGATCTTTTTTGTTCCTTTTTGTATCAAGAAAAAAAAGTAAATGGCCTTCAAAAAGCAAACAATCAAATCAGGTAATAATCGCGATAGATACCGTGATAATAAAAAAAGGAGCCACCTTCCGGCAACTCCTAAAAATACAATGTATGTATACGCTAAACAATCTTCAACTTTCAACACTGTCATCTGTCAACCGTCATCCGTCAACTCTCTCCCTACTTAATCTGCATTAAAATCTTAGCATCCGCATTCTTACCAATAAACGTCGCCAGATCCCCCGCCGTAACTAAGCTGTTGTAATTGTTTGCAACTGTTGCAAGCGGAATTTTATAATACTGTGCAATTACCACCTGCAATGCAGACTTGGCGAGATCATTAGTAACAAATGAACTGAGCTTTGTATTCTCATTAAAGTTTGCCGCAAAGCCGGGGTTTTTCGTAGCATCACCCATTACCGTGCTGCCACCGATGGTGTTCAACACAGATTTAATAAGTTTAGCCAGGAGGATAACACCTACTGCGGTAGCTACAGTTTTGATAACAGTTGTACCTATTGCGGGTTCTTCCGTCTTAGTAGATTTTCTGGAACTGCCGCAGCTTACAACCGTTGCACTTGCCAGCGTAAGGAGCATGATGTATGCGCTAATTTTTTTCATGGTGATCATTTTATAGATTAAAGATATATTTCTTCACCTATAAGAATGCCGGGGGAGCAAGAGGTTTAATGAAATTTTGGCTTTGGGAAAAGATTAGCATTTGTGTACAGTTATTTTATGAACTCTTGTTTTGGAAAACGTTGTCCTGCTCAAAAGCCCTCGCGGGATTGCTGGATTTTCAGATTAACTTTCCGTAAAGTAAAAATCGCCAATGCAGCCTGAACCGGAAGAATTGCTGAAACAATACGATCTGCTCAAAACAGAATACATCAGTTTGTTGAATGATAGAGATGTATTGCTAAACTGGGAAAAGCCGCAGCTGGAAGCATTGTACATGACCAGGATCGGTGTGTACAGTTTGGATAAATTAAAACAGCAGTTGCACATCAAATCCCTCAAAAGGAAGATAGAGCTTGTACAAAGTGCTGTATCTCTCGGAAATGAATTTAATGTAACAGAAATAGAAATTAAGGTGGCCCGCGAATTAGCTCATGCTGAATTGGCTATAATGAGCGAAGTAACCAAACTCGAAAAGGCAAAACAGATACTTACGCATTTAGATACCCCGGAGCGAAGTGCCGACTTAAGAAAGATATTCAAAGAAATGGCAAAACACTTGCACCCCGATGCAAATCCGGATCTTACACCGCAGCAAATGGAGATCTGGCATTTGGTAAAGGACGCATATGAGGCCGGTGATGTTGAAAAGCTAAAAGCATTGCAGGCTGTGTATGAAAAAGAAATTAAAGGATTAAGGAATGGCTTAGCTGCTTTACCGGATGACGAACTTACCTTACGCAATACAGCTTTAACGGCAGGTATTCGCCTTATCTGGGAAGAGCTCGATAAACTTCGGGCGGATTTCCCTTTCAATATTGAACATCAGCTTAATGATGAAGAGTGGGTAAGGGAACACGTTACCGGCTTAAAAAATGAACTTGAACAGTTAGGGGTATACGAAAAGGAATTACAGCAACATTACCGGGAATTAATAAATTAAGATGGAGCAGGATCAGAGTTTAATTAGGGTAAATACAGGTTTATTGGCAGCCCTAAGCAGCGGGGCCATCAGCATTGATGTAATGCCTAAAGAAATATTGGTGTTGGAATGTTTAATAGCCGGCACTTCATTTCGAAAACTGGAAAGTGTAGAACCGGAATTGATCTCGGAAGTAAAATTAAATTGTAAAAGAGAGTCGGGCAACGAGCATGATCAGTATGCCATCGGCTTATGGTTCAATGATACAAAAGTTGGCTATATCCCCCGCGATAAGAACGAAGTAATTGCACGCATGATGAATGCAGGCAAAACATTTTTTGCTGTACTACAAGCCAAAGAATGGACAGGGAACTGGTTGCGGTTGGATATCAAAGTGTATTTAAAGGATTAAGGAAGTTGTTTTGTTATCAGCCTCAGTAGTTAGATAGTATTTTAAAAAATGCCGGCCACATTGTTGCCGGCATTTTACATTAGTCAAATAGTAAGGATACTATTTGTTTGCTCTGCCTTTACCGGAAGGTCTACCGGTAGTTGATGGAGCGTTCTTTAAACCTGAAGACTTTGACATACGGAACGTTTTGGGTGAATAAAAATTGTATCTGTTGTGAATGCTCCTTTTTGCAAGCATTTATGCTTGTTGGGCCTGTTGATTATTAGACCCGGTCGTATTTTTATCATCGTGTTGATTTTATGATTAATAAAACGCTTTTAGTCATTTTAATCCTGTTCGCGGCTATGCCAATACTCATCATTATTCGGATTGCATTGGTTTGCATGATTGTCTAGATCATCTTGATCTCTTAAGTCCATAATATTTGAATGAAATGTGTGAAAAATTAAGATACTGTTCTTGATCTTTCTGCGGTGGGGATCTGGTCATTTTTATACATTTTTGAATTGTATGATCAAAGATGCATAGGAATGAAAAACAGAAAACACACAGGTGGGCAAACACGTAGTACCGGTGGGTGAAAGGCAGTAATTAGGGGTCGTACAGATCTATTTAATCCCGAGCAGAGTTTTGAGAGTAGGACCATAAATATCAGAGAGAGATACTTCAGTGTATGATGTGCCGTTTTTCTTATCAGGCAGAGTTAGTTGAATTGTGTTTCTCGAAGAAAAGCATTTGATATGATCTATATTGATCAAAGTATTATTGTTCGCGATATAAAATCGTTCCCCTAGCTGATCACGTAAGATTTCAAGTTGGGTTTTGGATGTTTCATATAATTCACCATCTGCAGTATAAAGGATCTTATGCTCTGAATTTTTAATGGTGGTTGCCATCACTACATCCGCAGTCTTGAACTGCATCGTACCTGTATTTTTTATTTTAATAAAAACAGATTGTTTGCGATTAATTATACGGTCACGGCATTTCCTGATGGCTTTTGCAAGACGGTCAGGTTTGACCGGTTTCATTAATACATCTGATACACTGGCATCGAAGGCATCAGCCGCGCCTATTTCATGTGCTGATACGATTATGATTTCTATTCCTTCCAGCTCTCTTGATATTTCTATGCCTTTGCCATCCTGAAGCCTATTATCTAAAATACAAAGATCAAAATTCGTGTCTTTTATTGCGAGCCTAAATTCAGCCGCACTCGTGCACGATTTCACAACCTCCACATCACGTATATCTTCGATGACTGATTTGAGCAAAGACAGATTCCCCGGCTCATCATCTACCACAATGCATTTAATTTTCATGATCGCTCAGTTTTATTTTCAGTACTGCGGTAAATACATTTCCCTTTCTTTCAGTTTCTATGTTGTAGGCTCCGTTATATATCAGGTCAAGCCTCCTGCGCATATTCTTATAACCTATACCGGAAGCTTTTGTTCCTTTAGGTATCGTGGAAGTTGTATTGCTGATGGAATATGTCATTTCATGCTCGCTGTCATTTTTTAATGAAATGCGGATAGTGCATTCCTTTGAATCTGTATCTGCATGCTTAAAAGAATTTTCCAGGAATGCTACTGTGAGCATAGGAGCAATGGCTTTTCGAGCACAGAACTCATCTGTAAGGTTATTTTCGAAAATAATGTCTACAAACCCCGGCACGATAGACTGTTGCATTTTTTTGTAAGCCGTCATAAATTCTATTTCCTGTTCTAAGGGGACCTGTTCCTTATCCGTATCGTACAGCATATAGTTAAGGATCTGCATTAGGTTCTCTATTGCACGATTCGTACTGAGTGACAAAGCCTGAATCTGTTGTAAAACATTTTTAAATGTGTGCGGATTCAATTCAAATTTGAGGCTATTGATTTCTAACTGACGGACAGGATCCTTTTCCATGTTATGTTGCTTATTTCTACAATATTTTTGATAGCTTATTCTTTCACCTTAACTCTCATCAGTTCTCTTAAAGTAACTGAAAAAGGAAGGCCGACTGCTGTATACGCGTTATATTTAGTAAGTATTTCTTTGTATTTTTCTAAAGCGTGAAAATCAAATGCAACTTCGCCAAAGTCTAAACTTTCTTCCTTCTCAATCTCAATTACTAAATAATAATCTTTAAGATTCTTAGTTTTATAACCAATTAAACTTTCTCCCTTAAAAACTTTTGGTCCAATACTCTTAATTCTAAAGATCTTGCTTGCCCTATAGTTACCCTTCTCTCGCAAAAGCAAATATTTTGCATTTACAACTGAACTATCCAGAACTAAAGAACCTCTTTCGTCATCCATTCTAAAAATATACTTTCCCTCCTTTTTATACCATTCGATATTTGACAAATCACTACAATAACCAACTAAAACAAATGTCTCACTGGGAATCAATTTTACATCACCAACATATTCGGGCATTAACTCATTTAAAGCGTCACCATCTAACTTAGACTCTTTATGAATGTCATAAGTTTTAACTGCGGTATTTTCCCGTTGGGATGATCTATCAAGGAAATTTTGAACAACTTTTTTAATAAATAAAATTAAATGCTCTTTGTCGGTATCACTTTCGTTTGGCTTAATAACAAATGCTCCCAAACCTGGAATTAATTCATGAAATCCTCTAAAAGGGTCGTCTTTACCTTCCCCGGGGTAAAGTACATATGCACCTCCTGTTCTACGAATTGCATCTTTATAAGCATGCATTTTTAGCAAATCTTGATTTTTAAAATTGCCGGATTTTGATTCTTCTTCCTCGTCTTTTAGAAGGGTTTCTTGGTCATTCTCAGTTAGACTATCTCCTTCAGATTTGGATATTAATTCATAAAAATTGTTGACTTTATATTTAGCGTCAAAATGAATGTGTGTAATCAGTTCTTTATTTTCGCCCTCTTTAGGATCTCTGATTTCTTCAGGCCAAATGGATAAAGTGTAATCGGGTCTGAGAGTTGTAGTATAGCTTCCAGAATGGGGATATTTTTTACCTCCTCCAAAAGCACGATTATACGAGAATTGTATATTCAAATTTCTAAATGCCGAATGGTAAACTCCTTTTAAAGCGATGGCTGACCCTTTCTTTAAATTCAAAGAAAGTTTGCCTTTGTCAAACTGAATTAATTCTCTAATCGATTTTGGTTCAATATCAAATATGCCTTTTAAAATATCAAGCAAGGCGAAAAAAAGCCAATATTCATATAAAGAAGCAATATCTTTTTTACCCGCTTCATAAACATCGTCGCCACCGTTCCAAATCAATTTCGCTGCTAAATCAAATTTTAACCATGCATTCAATACTTCTCTATATCCACTTTTTCTTTGAAGGATTGGACTGTTCAATCTTAAAGAATAAGGCCTTGAAATCTCCTTGAAGAAAGATTGATTTAATAAGTTTGAAATCTTGCTCGATAAGATGTTTGATTCAAGTTTTGCTCTTGAATAGTTTTGAAATTTAGTTTCACAATTTTCACAGAAGAACAAAAACTCTTCTAATGCATGTTTAATAAATCTGTTTTCTGCAGTGTCTACTGACTCCTTTTTTCGAGTACTATCAATTTTCCTTGGTATTGAGCTTAAACTATATGATGTATAGAGAAAATTTTCTTTGCTGAGTCCTGTTCTATTGTGTTTGGAAGCTAATTGCTTTATGTTTTTTTGAGTAAATCTTCGAATGCTCCGAATATCCTTTTCCTCATGCTCTGCTTCCCATTTTGTTGACGGATTAGAAGCAATTTTCTGAATAGCTTCTTCAAATTCCTTTGAATCTATTAATGCTTTAACAAAACAAAAACGTTGATATAATGTTTTAGGGCTTTCATCAAAATCTGTTTCAAAATGTTGTGAGATTGGTGAATCAATCTGCATGATTAAGTCAGTGCATTTTTCAGTAATGCTTTCCAACATGTATCGATAATCTTCACGATATTCACTTTTTATTGAACGAACTTCAATAGGAAAAAAAATATCTATACCATCTAATTCCAGAGAATGTGTACCAACATAAATGTTTGGATTAATTGTGCCTTTAAATTTGCTGAACTTGGAAAAGGAAATGATTTTGTTGCTTTTGCAATCTTCTTTAAATTTTAAAGTGTTATCTGAAAATTGGTATTCATAAAAGCAGCCTTCTACTAATTGGATTTTAGCTTCGCCAAATTGTATTACCTCTTCATCAGAAATTTCAAAAAGTGTATTTTCATCACCTTCGATTTCTAATGAAAGATTTGGTCTAATATGCGATAAATCAACTTTCATATTCTAAGCCTCGGCATAACTGGCAAAACCATTTTCGATTGCGTTCTTGTACATTCTGCAAATTTTTTCAAATGATATTTTGTACTTAATATTTGCATCTCTTTTGAAGTCAGCTTCGGTGATAATATTACTTACAAATTTATCTAGATATACTTCTTTAATTTTTGATTTATCCA
Source organism: Ferruginibacter sp. (assembly GCA_041745235.1). Classification (GTDB taxonomy): domain Bacteria; phylum Bacteroidota; class Bacteroidia; order Chitinophagales; family Chitinophagaceae; genus Ferruginibacter. The sequence goes on from JBGTJG010000215.1 coordinate 8,233, forward strand.
ATAAACAAAAGCCTCCGAGTACAGGAAGCACTTTGGTTAGCTTGTTTCTTGAACCATGCAGTTTTGGAAGTAACTTTTGCATGATAGCAATATCTAAAAGATTATCATCGCTTTCTCCCAGCTCCAATAACATATACATTAGTCTGCCAATTTCATTTGCCGTTCTATAACCAAATTCAGCACCTGATTTTTTTAACTCTGAAAAGAATTCTATTAATGTGTGTTTCGAATGTTTTAAATTCTTATCAGTTTTTTGCAGCGCCATTGCCATAAAACTCTCCGACATATTTGCTCCTTGTGCAATCAACAAATCCATATTTAATAGAACATCACTATCAATATATTCCTGTAGATCATTTTCGCTTAGTCTAAACTCAATAGTATTGGCTCTGTCTAATACTTTCGGGCTAAACATGTACGTAGTTTCGTCTATGTTGACCGTTCCTATAATAAATAGGTTTGGAGGCAATTTTAATTTTTCAGGAACTCTTTTAACTTCATTACTAATTTTGTGTAGCGGTATTTCATCATCGGATTCCATAGTGCTTAAGAAGTCCGCAAAGTACCGCTCTACATGACTCAAATTCATTTCATCTAATATCAAAAAATAAGGCTTTATACTTTGTTTTTCATCCTCAAAGTTTTGCTTAGCATTCATCATTAAAGTCAACACTCCATTTTCAGGCATTATATATTCCTCTTTCCTTAAGGCGTTAGGGTATCCAAGCAATGGCTCACGATTAGTCCAATCGGCCCCTACAGGTACAATCTCATATTGGCTTTTATCTGCAGTTATCCATTGGGCAAAGGCTTGTGCTAATTTGGTTTTGCCAGATCCGGATAATCCGCTACAAATGACAAATGGCTTTGTGCATAAGGAGGCAATAAATCTCCAAATTAGTTGGTTCGAAAATAATAGACCTGCATTTTTAATATCTCTTTGAAAATTTTGAACTTCAAATTTTATTGCCGGTGTTACACTAGGAATAGCTGGAGGTATAACTTTAATGCTTTCTAGAAATTTAATATATTGTTTTAAGGCAGCTGAGTAAAATAATCTCATTCCATACGAACTTGCATCGGCATTATAAAACTTTCCATCCTCATTCTGTTGGTTCAGTTCTACCTCCGTTAATACATTAGATAACTCAGCTTCATTATTATTTTCCCAAATCAAAAATGAATTTTGAAGTATATCCAATGCTCGGATATATGAGCTCGTGGTTCCTGTATTAGGATATTTTTTTTCTAACCAAACTTTAAACTTTTCCTTATTATTCATAATTTGATTGGCCGGCATGTCTTTGAAAATAATATCAAATCCTTCCTTCTTTAATAATTTAAAACTTGGTTGATTTAAGCCACCTCCAAAATGATTTCTATTTAGTTCAGATCCATTTGCAAATATGTTGGCGTATGATACAATTACTTTTGGCGGATATTTTTTTCCATTATATAATACATCATAACTTTGTGAGTCTGAACCCTGAGGAATACCTTCTTTATCAACTTTTTCAATAGCCTTAATCAGATGTTCTCTATTAATATTTTTTGGTATAGACATATATCGATATTGAAAGCAATTTCTGCTAAGTGTTTTTGGCGTCGTTGATGTTCCCGAATGTAATAAAACTTCTCAATCCGCATTAAACGAATTTGTAGTTTCCTAAAGACATCTCCAACAACTGATAGCTTGATATATACCACCCGTACCCAACCCCACTTCTCAGCAACGTATGGGCTCTTGCCTGATGGTTCGTATAAATTTTATGGAACCAAAACGCAAAGTCCTTGTTGGGTACCGCTGACGAACATGCACCGAATGTTATTGGTGTAATAAAAGGAACTAATCCTTCATTGCCCTGCATGATCATAACGGCACATCAGTATTTGGTTTATGAAATTTTGGCATTCGGAAAAGATTAGCATTTGGAAGACAATACAAAAAAATTAACTTAGAGTAATTAAACTGCTGCCAAAATCAACTTCTTCATAAAGCAGTTGAACATATATTTATCCTTATTTAGTGAATGCAATTTTAAAGTTTTAATATAGATATGAGGTTTATAGATTTGTTTGCTGGGCTAGGTGGATTTCACACAGCATTACACAGTTTAGGTCACCGATGTGTATTCGCTAGTGAAATAAATGAAGATTTAAGAAAGCTTTATAAAATTAATTATGGAGTTAAGTGTGAGGGAGACATAAATTCTTTTGAGCCAGAAGATATCCCAAAGCATGAGATTATTTGCGCAGGGTTTCCTTGTCAACCATTCTCAAAAGCGGGCAAAAGAAACGGGCTTGGAGATTTGAATAATGGTAACTTTTTCAATAAAATTATGGATATTGCTCGCTACCATAATCCAGAATATATTTTTTTGGAAAATGTGCCAAACCTAAAAGGACATGATGAAGGGAATACCTGGGCTTATATAAATAAAGAACTTTCTGTGAAATATGATGTGCAAGAGCAAATTATTTCTCCTCATAAATTTGGTATTCCACAGCATCGATCTCGTATATATATTGTTTGCAGACTTAAAATAAAAGGGGGCCTTTCCCACTTTTCGTTTCCTGAAAGTGATTTTAATGGATCGCTATCCATTAAATCAATTTTAGAAAAAAATCCCAAAGAATACACTTTAATAAAAAAAGATACATTAAATCAAATAAAAGTCTGGCAAGAATTCTTAGACCATTTAAAAAGTGATGAGGTTCCAGGATTTCCAATTTGGGCAATGGAGTTTGGAGCAACATACCCATTTGAAGATAAAACTCCTTTCAATTTGCAGCCTAAAGAATTAAGCAAGTACAAAGGTAAGTTTGGCAATAAAATATCAGGTCATTCTTTCGATGAATTACTCGATTGTCTGCCTACCTATTCCCAGCTAGATCAAAGGGAGTTTCCCCATTGGAAAAAATACTACATACGAGCGAATAGAGAATTTTATAAAAAACATAAAAAATGGTTAGACAATTGGATTCCTAAAATAATCGATTTCGAAAATAGTCATCAAAAATTAGAGTGGAATTGCGGCAAGAATATCCCTTTGGATATTTCTGATAAAATTTTACAATTTCGTCCTTCTGGAATAAGAATTAAAATGCCAAATTTTTCGCCAGCATTGGTTTTGTCATCAACTCAAATGCCAATTTTCCCATGGCTCGGTAGGTATATGACAACAAAGGAAGCTGCAAAATTACAATGCATGGATACCTTAAAAGAGTTCCCCAAAACAACGCCAAAAGCATTTAGAGCTTTTGGTAATGCCGTCAATGTTTGCATTGTGAAAACTATAGCTAAAAATTTAATCAAATAATTTAATGGAAAAAAAAATTACAAAAGTTTCAATAGAAATAAAGCAAGCTACGTTTTCTATTCTTAGACTATTACCGAATAAGGTCTGGAATGTTTTGGCAGAGTATGTTGATAATTCTCTTTCTAGTAGTCGAATACAAGCAACGGAATTAAGAAAAATGGTAGGCCCAAAATATAAATTGGTGGTTAAAATTGATATACAAGATAAATTCATTAAAATATATGATAATGCAGGAGGTATAGATTCAAAAAATTTTGAACGAGCTCTTGAATTGGCAAATCTCCCAACTAATAAAAGTGAATTGAATGAATTTGGTATGGGAATGAAAACCTCTTCGATTTGGCTTGGTGATACATGGTCACTCAAATCGGCATCTATAAATGAAAGCGTTGTTAGATCTGTCGAATTTGATTTAAATGAAGTAGTGAAAAATGAAATTAAAAATCTTGATGTAAAGTCGGTTAAAAAAGAAAATGGCCAGCATTTTACGGAAATAATTATTAAGAATTTATCAGACAATGCCCCATCTATTTACCAATTTTCTAAAATAAAAGATCATTTAACTAGTATTTATAGAATTCCTCTTCGTACAGGAGAGATGGAACTATATATTAATGACGAGTTATTAGTTTATGAAGAGCCAAATATTTTAAATGTGCCGTCCATAAAAACTCCAAATGGAAAGTCTATACTATGGAAGTATGCAATTGATTTTCCACTTGGTAAATATCGAGTTAAAGGCTTTATTGGTATTTTAGAAAAGATGTCAAATAATGTGAGCAATGGTCTTTCTCTTTTTAAAAAAGGGCGTGTAATACAAGGTAGTCATGATGAAAAGTACCGGCCTGAGGTTTTATTTGGTAAAGATGCCGGATCTGCCTTATATAAAAGTCTATTTGGCGAATTAGAATTAGTTGGTTTTGATGTAACCTACAATAAAGGCACCTTCATAGATGTTGACTCTCTAGATAAAGTTATGAGAGAAATTAAAAAAATATTAATTGATCCAAAATTTAATCTTTTAATTCAAGCTCAAAATTATTCACGGTCTAATTCAAAACTCGATAATAAGAAGGCGGCGGAACAATTAGTTAAAATTATAAATAAAGAAAGGGAGAAGGCACCATTAAAGGAGAAACTTAAATTATTGTCCAAAGCAGTTAATAATAAAAAACAAAATAAAATTGATCTAGAAAAATTCAGAAAAGCAAAACCTATTATCCCGCAATTAAAAGGTGAATTGGTTGAGTATGATGGTGAACAATTTAATTTAAAAATGTCACTTATAAGTGACGTGAATGTTGATTCCCTTTTTTCTGTATTTGACGAGGGAAATAAAAAGGGGGTCCGTGATATTCATTATCGGGTTAACCTTGCTCATCCTTATTTTACTAAGTATGCTAATATATTGAAGAATAAATATGAACCAATTATTAAACTAGTTGAAGCTTTTGTTATTGCTGAGATTACAACTGCTGCGGTAGTTAATTTTCCTGATAAAATAAGAGATAGTTTGAACAATTATTTAATGGATATAAATATTTAAAATGGCAAAAATAATTAAAGTAATAAATAAAAAGAATGCCACCTTGAATGTTAAACTTGGTGTACAAACTCAATTGCTTTTAAATCGATTTACAAATTTAGATTCAAAAGCAAAAGAAATTTTAGTAGAAGAAGCAAGTGGTATTCTTTCAAATGCTATAGATCCAATAGATACTATTGGAAGCATAACAGGTATAGCCATTGGATATGTTCAAAGTGGCAAAACAATGTCATTTACAACTTTAACCACTCTTGCAATTGATAATGGATTTAGAATTATTGTATACTTTGCTGGTGTAAAGAACAATCTCTTAGATCAAACAGTTAAAAGATTGGAAACGGATTTACAAACAGATAAAAATTTCAAT
>JBGTJG010000216.1:0-3822 GCA_041745235.1 Ferruginibacter sp.
CCAACTGCCGAAGTGTGCCATTTGTTGTGCTTCTGCAAGCTGGAGGCTTTTATTTTTAATGACCTCCTCAGCCTCTTTCCTTACAGAGATATCCCTAATGAAGCCAATAAATAAATAGCCGTCATGAAGCTTAGTTGAAGAAATTTTAAGCTCAACCTGAAATTCAGTTTTGTCTTTTTTTACGGCGGATATTTCTATTGGTTTGTTCAGCACCGGACCTTCACCTGTTTTTAAAAAATGCTGCATGCCCCGGAGATGTGCATCGTGATAACGCGCCGGTACTATCGTTTGTGTAAGTGTAGTGCCAAGTACTTCTTTTTCTGACCAGCCAAAGATCACTTCAGCCTGCGGGTTCCAGCTTCTGATAAGATCATTGCTGTCGATAGTAATAACTGCGTCCGGTGCAGACTGCAGGATAAGCCGCACAAGTTCCCCGCTTTCTTTTGCGTTTTCTCTTAATTCTTCTGCCTGATTATGCTGATCATCCACATCTGTATTAGTGCCTATCCAGCGAATGATTTTTCCTTCCCTATCCGGCATTGGCGTTGCACGCGTAAGAAACCAACGATACTCCCCATTCTTACCCCTTAAAGGAAAATTATCCTCGAACGGTTCTCCCTTTTCACGGGCAACCTTCATTCCTTCCACTACCCTGTTAAGGTAATCAGGGTGATGGATTTTGTGCCAACCCATACCCATCATTTCTTCCGGCGTAAATCCTGTGTAGTCGTACCATCGCTTATTATACCAATAGCGACACCCTTTATCATCTGCCAGCCATACCATTTGGCTGATATTATCTGCAAGAGTTATAAAATCTGCTTCATTACTATTTTGATCTGATTGATCTTCTTTCATATCCGCTGTAGATAACTACGTATTAATGCTGCTGAAGAATTGTAATAGTTTTATGCTAAAATAAATAAAATGACTCATTATTTTGGACATTTGACTGCCTCCCTCTATAGGTTTCTTCCATGATCTGCAAAAACCTTGCTTAACAGTAGAAATCATTGCCAGACATTTTCCTTTAAAGTACAATCCTAAGTCTTAAACAGCTATTTGCGCCCATCTCCTCGTTATTAAGTAAATTTGCACCATGAGCAAAGGGAAAGTTTTGATGGCTATGAGCGGTGGTATTGACAGTACTGTAGCTGCTCTTATGCTCCATAAGGAAGGTTATGATGTAGTGGGAATTACCATGAAAACCTGGGATTATGCTTCAAGTGCAGGCACTACGGGGAAGAAAGAAACAGGATGCTGTAATCTGGACAGTTTTAATGATGCTCGGCAGGCAGCCGTTCAGCATGGGTTTCCTCACTTCATCCTGGATATCAGGGAAGAGTTCGGTGACTTTGTAATTGAAAATTTTGTAGAAGAATATATAGCCGGGCGAACACCAAATCCCTGTGTAATGTGCAATACGCATACAAAATGGCGTGCGCTGCTTAAGCGTGCTGATGCCCTGGGTTGTGATTATATAGCGACGGGACATTATGCTCAGGTGAATATGCATACCAACGGGAGGTATTTTATACGCAAAGGCCTGGATGAGACAAAAGACCAGAGCTATGCATTATGGGGATTGCAACAGGAACTGTTGAAAAGGACCCTGTTACCTTTGGGCACATACCGCAAAACAGAGATCCGTCAGATGGCACATGACTTCGGATACCCGGAGCTTGCTAAGAAGAACGAAAGTTATGAGATATGTTTTGTGCCTGATAATGATTACCGTGGCTTTCTGAAACGAAAAGTAGATGGTCTGGAGGAGCGGGTTGCCGGCGGAAACTTTACCGATGGCAATGGAAATGTCCTGGGCACACATAAGGGTTATCCTTTTTACACCGTGGGCCAGCGAAAAGGGTTGGATATTGCTTTGGGAAAACCTGCTTTTGTAACGGAGATAATTCCGGAAACAAATACAGTAGTTCTCGGTGATGAGACAGCTCTGAACCGTACAGAAATGCAGGTAAACGGTTTAAATCTCATGAAATACGATAATATTACTGAAGGTATGGAGGCTTTTACCAAGATAAGGTATAAGGATAAAGGTGCTTTGTGTAATCTGTACCCAAATGTACATGGAGTTGCTGTCCGTTTTTATGAAAACGTAAAAGGCGTAGCTCCGGGTCAAAGTGCTGTTTTTTACGAAGGCAACGATGTGATCGGCGGTGGCATCATACAAAGAAAGTAGGGTAGTTGCACCGAAGCATAAAGCAAATTTTTACCTATTTTTATATGATGAATAAAATCTTTTCCCTGCTTGTTTTAGTTTGCTTATTTGTTTCCTGTAAAAAAGAATCAGAGGAATTTCAAACCCCTGCAATAAGTGATTATGCCCCTCTTAAAGTGGGCAGTTATATCACTTACGATCTTGATTCTCTAGTGTACACCAATTTCGGCACTGCTATAGCTCACCGCTTTTACGAAGTAAAATATCTTACTGCTGATTCTCTTACGGATATCCTCGGTAGAAAGGCATTCAGGATCGTACGATACATCCGGACATTGCCTTCAGGAACTTTTACCCCTGACAACACTTTCCTGGCAGTGAATACCGGGACAGGTTTCGAATTTACCGAGAATAACCTCCGGTATCTTAAGCTTGTGCAGCCCATTCAGGAAGGTAAAACCTGGAAAGGAAATTCTGCTATTGATGTTACTTCACTCGGCAGTGATCAGCAATATTTATTTGATTGGGATTATACTTATAATGAAGTGGGCGTTCCGAAAACTATAGGTGGTCTTCCGTTCGAATCTACGGTTACTGTAAGCCAGCGAGATGAATCATTTAACCTGCCCGTGATCTTACCGGGTCCCGGTGTTTCTAATCCCACTAATATTGCTTCCCGTGATTTTTCCAGGGAGATATACGCAAAGGGAGTAGGCCTCGTCTACCGCGAATTCCTTCACTTTGAATACCAGCTTGCATTCAACGGTTATGTAGGTTATGGTATTACCCTTACTGTAAAAGATTATAACTAGAGATAACTAAATACGGAATTCTATTTTTTTCTCAAGAAAGAGATCAGATCTGTATTAGGAATATTTCCTTCTCCTGTCTGCCTCACCATGGTTATGAGTTGTCCGCGGTGAAAGGTCTGGTGATTAAAGAGGTGTGTAAGCATTTCATACACAGGTTGTTTAAACTGATCTTTTTTAGAATTGCGGTAAATAAATTCGTGCTGTAAGGCTGCCTCTGTAGCTACATCCACCCATTCTTTCCAATGCTTACTTTGAGAAACAAGATTAGTGGACAGTTCTATGATCGAACCTTTAAATGTTTCACTTTGCCACACTTGTTGTTCAGATAATTTAAGGCGCTGCCACCAGATATCTTCCACATCCCAAAGATGCAGCAGGGTTTTATAAATGCTGCTAAAACTGCTGTTTATTTCCCTGTGAAGAATTTCATCAGAAAGATTATTTGCCATTTCCGTCATGCGCAGGTTAGCCCAATGATTATAAGCAGCATATTGTTCAAGTAACTTTTTCATTATTCTTTTATGTTGTGTTCCGAATGGTGTCAAATGTAAACCATAACTCCCGTCCGGTAAATAGTTTTATCTTTTCAGTAAATAAAATAAAAGTGGAAATAAAGATCAGAAAAGCAGTGAGAGAAGACTGCGGCAGTATAATGAAGCTCGTGCATGAGCTTGCATTGTATGAAAGGGCTCCGGAGCAGGTTACGGTAAGTCCCGAACATTTTATGGAAAGCGGATTCGGTGAAAAACCGGTATGGGAAGCCTTTGTAGCAGAGATGGGTGATGAAGTAGTTGGGTTTGCTTTATATTATATCCGCTACAGCACTTGGAAAGG
>JBGTJG010000217.1:0-9915 GCA_041745235.1 Ferruginibacter sp.
GCCACGATTTATTTTTATATTAACTCAGTCAATATTATTGTGTATTTCCCAAATTACAACAAAAAAAGGAGCAAGACTTTCATCTTACTCCTTAAACTTATTTCATCAAACGAAACATCTTATTCCTCTTCATCAAAATCCATCGCCTCTTTCGTAGTCATCAGCAATTCATATTCTTCCTTGCTGCCCACGATCATGTTCTCAAACTCACGTAAGCCCGTTCCTGCCGGTATATGATGGCCGGTGATAACGTTCTCCTTCAGGCCAAGCATCGGATCTGTTTTACCCTGTATGGCTGCTGAAGAAAGCACTTTCGTTGTTTCCTGGAACGATGCGGCAGATATCCAGCTTTGTGTGCCCAATGATGCTTTTGTAATACCCAGCAACAACGGTGAAGAAGTTGCAGGTGATGCATCACGGAACTCAACCAGTTTTTTATCTGCTCTCCGCAGGATTGAATTCTCTTCACGTACTTCACGCAAAGAAATGATCTGTCCTGTTTTCAGTTTAGTGCTCTCACCGTGTTCTGTAACTACTTTTTTATCGTAGATAAGGTCGTTCTCACGGTTAAAGTCCATCTTATCTTCCACATCTCCTTCTAAGAATATCGTATCGCCGGCATCTTCGATCGTTACCTTTCTCATCATCTGGCGAACAATAACTTCTACGTGCTTGTCATTGATACGCACACCCTGCAAACGGTAAACTTCCTGTATCTCATTTACAACATATTCCTGTACGGCAAACGGGCCTTTAATTGCAAGTATATCTGCCGGCGCTGTCTGGCCATCACTCAATGAAGCTCCTGCTTTTACAAAGTCACCGTCCTGTACAAGGATCTGGCGGCTCAATGGTACTAAGTATTTACGTACAACACCGTCTTTTGCTTCCACAATGATCTCCCTGTTACCACGCTTGATCGCACCGAAGGCAACTACACCATCAATCTCACAAACAACCGCAGGGTTGCTTGGATTACGTGCTTCAAACAATTCCGTAACACGCGGCAGACCTCCCGTAATATCCTTCAGCTTGCTGAGAACACGCGGTATTTTTACAAGTACCTGGCCGCTTCTCACATTATCACCTTCTTCTATTACGATATGCGAACCTACCGGTAAATTGTATGTTTTAGATTCTTTGCCTGATACAATGATCGACGGCAATTTGGTTTTATCCTTTGTTTCAATAACCACTTTCTCCCTGTGACCTGTTTGCTCATCAGCCTCATCACGGTAAGTGATACCTTCAATAAGCGCATCATATTTAATGCTACCAAGCGTTTCTGCAACGATTACATTATTGTACGGATCCCATGTGCAGATCACATCGCCTTTGGCTACTTTCTGTCCGTCTTTTACTTTTAAAACAGAACCATAAGGAATGTGCGCACTGTTCAGTAAACGCTCAGATTTTACATCTATGTTCCTGATCTCACCTGTACGTCCGATAACAACAACTTGTTTCTTTCCTTCAGCATCTTCGGTAGCAACCGTACGCAAACCGTCAAACTGCAACGTGCCGTCAAACTTAGCATACAATGAAGATTCTACTGATGAAGATCCTGCCACACCACCCACGTGGAATGTACGCAGGGTAAGCTGTGTACCCGGCTCACCGATTGATTGTGCTGCTATAATTCCTACCGCATCGCCACGCTGTGCCAATGTGCCTGATGCAAGGTTTTTACCATAGCATTTCACACACACACCGCGTAAGCTTTCGCAGGTAAGTACTGAACGAATTTCAACAGTTTCTATACCGCTCTCGTCTATTTCTTTTGCCATTTCCGGGCTGATCTCTTCACCGGCATTCACCATTACGTTTTCAGTAAGCGGGTTCCTTACATCATGCAAAGACATACGCCCTTCTATCCTGTCGCTCAATGGTTCAATGATATCTTCATTATCTTTTAATGCAGAAGTAGCAATACCGCGAAGGGTGCCGCAATCTTCTTCATTGATAACAACATCCTGTGCCACATCCACAAGTCTCCTCGTAAGGTAACCCGCATCCGCAGTTTTAAGTGCCGTATCCGCAAGCCCTTTACGTGCACCGTGCGTAGAGATAAAGTATTCCAATACACTCAATCCGTCTTTAAAATTCGCAAGGATCGGGTTTTCAATAATTTCACTTCCTGATGAACCGGATTTACGTGGTTTAGCCATCAATCCCCTTAAACCTGCAAGCTGCTTGATCTGCTGCTTAGAACCACGTGCTCCTGAATCAAGCATCATGTAAACAGAGTTAAAGCCCTGCTTATCTGTTGCCAGATCACGGATCAAAGTCTCTGTAACCTTTGTATCTACACGGCTCCAGATGTCAATAATCTGGTTGTAACGCTCGTTGTTTGTGATAAGACCCATGTTGTAACTGTCCCACACTTCAGCAACTTCGCCCTGTGCATTCTCTACCAATTCTTCTTTTACCGCAGGGATAATAAGATCATTGATGTTGAACGATAAACCACCGGTAAATGCGAAACGGAAACCTAATGTTTTAATATCATCCAGGAACCTTGCAGTGATAGGAACACTTGTCCATTTAATGATATCACCGATAATTTCTCTCAGGTTCTTTTTAGTAAGCAATGCATTTACAAAACCTACTTCTTTAGGAACAAACTGGTTGAATATTACACGGCCAACTGTTGTTTCTATTAATTTATTTGTAAGCGTGCCATCATTGTTGCGATAGTTTGCCTTTACTTTAATGTTTGCATGAAGATCGATCTTCTTCTCATTGTATGCTATGATCACTTCTTCTGCGGAGTAAAATGCTTTTCCTTCCCCTTTTACGATTTCATCACCGATTGTTTTCTTTCCTTTGGTAATATAATACAGGCCAAGTACCATGTCCTGAGAAGGAAGGGTGATCGGCGTACCGTTTTGCGGGTTAAGGATATTGTGTGAAGAAAGCATCAGTAACTGTGCTTCCAAAACAGCAGCATTGCTCAATGGCACGTGAACGGCCATCTGATCACCATCGAAATCCGCGTTAAATGCGGCAGTAACCAACGGGTGCAATTGTATTGCTTTTCCTTCTATCAGTTTTGGCTGGAATGCCTGGATTGACAAACGGTGAAGTGTCGGGGCCCTGTTCAACATTACAGGATGCCCTTTCAATATATTTTCAAGAATATCCCAAATTATAGCTTCTTTTTTATCAACAAGCTTCCTAGCACTCTTTACTGTTTTTACAATTCCTCTTTCGATAAGCTTGCGAATGATAAACGGCTTGAACAATTCAGCAGCCATATCTTTCGGCAAACCGCACTCATGCATTTTCAATTCAGGTCCTACAACGATTACAGAACGTCCGGAATAATCCACACGCTTACCCAAAAGGTTCTGGCGGAAACGTCCCTGCTTACCTTTCAGTACATCAGAAAGTGATTTCAATGCACGTCCACCTTCTGCTTTTACAGCATTAGATTTACGGCTGTTATCAAACAATGAATCTATTGCTTCCTGCAGCATCCTCTTTTCATTACGAAGGATAACTTCAGGTGCTTTAATTTCTAATAATCTTTTCAGACGATTGTTACGGATAATAACCCTGCGGTAAAGATCATTCAGATCAGATGATGCAAAACGGCCACCATCCAATGGTACAAGCGGACGAAGTTCCGGCGGAATAACAGGAATGTATTGCATTACCATCCACTCCGGACGGTTATTTATTCTTGTATTTGCATCACGGAAACTTTCTACAACTGACAAACGCTTTAATGCATCTGCCTTACGTTGCTGTGAAGTTTCGTTTGCAGCAGAATTCCTCAGGTCAAAACTTAACTGGTCAAGATCCAAACGCTCAAGCATAGCATGAACTGCTTCTGCACCCATCTTAGCAACAAATTTTTCCGGATCTTCATCAGGAAGCATTTGGTTTTCTTTCGGCAATGTATCCAGGATATCCAGGTATTCTTCTTCAGTAAGAAGATCACCGTAATTCTGCCCTTTATCTGCACGGATACCGGTATTAATTACTACAAAACGCTCATAGTAAACGATCGTTTCCAGTTTCTTGGAACTCATCCCAAGCAGGTAACCGATCTTATTCGGCAATGATTTAAAATACCAGATATGCACAACAGGTACCACTAATTTGATGTGGCCCATTCTTTCGCGACGTACTTTCTTTTCTGTTACCTCTACACCGCAACGGTCACACACGATCCCCTTATAGCGGATACGCTTGTATTTTCCGCAGGCACATTCATAATCTTTTACCGGGCCAAAAATTCTTTCGCAGAACAAACCGTCTCTTTCAGGTTTGTATGTGCGGTAGTTAATTGTCTCCGGCTTTAAAACCTCACCGTAACTCCTTTCCAGGATGGTATCAGGCGAAGCCAAACCAATCGTAATCTGAGAAAATGCTGCTCTCGGACGATTTTGATTTTCTTTTTTGAACATATATTAGGTAATAATTGATAATTAATAATTAGTAATTCCTCTTCCTTTTCTCACGGATTACTCAAACTTCAGATCCAAACCAAGTCCTCTAAGCTCATGAACCAATACATTGAATGATTCAGGGATGCCGGCTCTCGGTATGTTATCACCTTTCACGATTGCTTCATAGGTCTTAGCCCTTCCGATGATATCATCAGATTTAAGCGTAAGCAATTCCTGAAGGATGTTAGATGCACCGTAAGCCTCAAGTGCCCAAACCTCCATCTCACCGAAACGCTGACCACCGAACTGTGCTTTACCGCCCAATGGTTGCTGCGTGATAAGAGAGTATGGCCCGATAGAACGTGCGTGCATTTTATCATCCACCATGTGGTGAAGCTTGATGATATAGATGATACCAACGGTAGCTTTTTGATCAAAGCGCTCACCTGTTTCTCCATCGTACAGGTAAGTATGTCCGAATTTAGGAAGGCCTGCTTTTTCAATGTTCTCTGCAATTTCATCTACAGAAGCACCGTCAAAGATCGGCGTAGCAAAACGCACACCCAGCTTCTCTCCTGCCCAGCCCAATGCTGTTTCATAGATCTGGCCGAGGTTCATACGACTCGGTACACCCAATGGATTCAATACGATATCCACCGGCGTTCCGTCTTCTAGGAAAGGCATATCCTCTGCACGTACAATTTTCGCTACAATACCTTTGTTTCCGTGACGACCGGCCATCTTATCACCCACTTTCAGCTTACGCTTTACAGCCATGTAAACCTTAGCAAGCTTTAATACACCTGCAGGCAATTCATCTCCGATAGAGATATTGAATTTCTCTCTCTTATAACGGCCAAGCTCTTCGTTGAACTTGATGTTGTAATTGTGCAGCAATGTGTTGATCAGATCATCTGTCTTCTCGTCACCGCTCCACCCAAGTGGGTTTACGTTCACATAATCAATACCGGCAAGGTTCTTCACGTTAAACTTCACGCCTTTACCTATCAGTATCTCGCCGAAATTATTCGTTACACTTTGGCTCGTCTTATCCTTCAATAATGTCTGCAATTTATTTTGCAGCATCTCCATCAGCTTCTCTTCGTTGCCTTCGTGTGTTTTTTCTATCTTATCCAACTGCGCTTTCTCACGCACCTTTGCATTCTTATCTTTCTTAGCACGCTGGAATAACTTCTTGTCAATAACCACACCTTCCGTTCCGCTTGGGGCTTTAAGGGATGCATCTTTTGCATCACCGGCTTTATCACCGAAGATCGCACGGAGGAGTTTCTCTTCCGGTGTAGGATCACTTTCACCTTTAGGTGTAATTTTTCCTATGATGATATCACCTTCTTTAATGGTAGCACCAATTCTGATTATACCGTTTGCATCAAGATCCTTTGTAGCTTCTTCTGATACGTTCGGGATATCGGGCGTAAGTTCTTCTTCACCCAATTTAGTATCACGAACTTCTGTTTCCCATTCTGTAATATGAATGGAAGTGAACAGATCGTCTTTAACCACTTTCTCAGAAATAACGATCGCATCCTCAAAGTTGTAACCTTTCCATGGCATGAATGCCACTTTCATGTTACGGCCAAGCGCAAGCTCACCGCCAAGTGTAGCGTATCCTTCTGTAAGGAAATCGCCTTCCTGAACTTTCTGTCCTTTAATAACGGCAGGACGTAAATTGATCGTCGTCTCCTGGTTTGTTCGAACGAATTTCGTCAGCTTATATATTGTAAGTTCATCTTCAAAACTTACCAATTTTGCTACTTCACTTCTTTTGTACCGAACATGTATTTCGTTTGCATCTACATATTCTACCACACCGTCACCGTCAGCATGTACCTGAATACGTGCATCACGTGCCGCTTTTCCTTCCAATCCTGTTCCTACGATAGGAACTTCCGGGCGGATCAACGGAACAGCCTGGCGCTGCATGTTAGAGCCCATCAAGGCACGGTTAGCATCATCATGCTCAAGGAAAGGAATAAGAGACGCACTCAAACCAACGATCTGGTTTGGCGCCACATCCATGTATTCAACCTCACCTTTATCAAGGATAGGGAAATCGCCGGTTTGGCGGGATTTGATCCTGTCCTCCACGAAATTTCCTTTGCCGTCAATATCCACATTCGCCTGTGCGATCTTTGCCGTATCTTCTTCTTCAGCGCTCAGGAAAGTAATTTTTTTCATATCTACCCTGCCGTCAGTTACTTTACGGTAAGGCGTTTCTATAAAGCCCATATCATTGATCTTCGCATGCACACAAAGTGTAGATATCAAACCAATGTTCGGACCTTCCGGTGTTTCAATGGTACACAAACGGCCGTAGTGAGAATAGTGAACGTCACGTACCTCAAAACCTGCACGCTCCCTGCTCAGACCGCCTGGCCCGAGTGCGGAGATACGACGCTTATGCGTTATCTCACTCAAAGGATTTGTCTGATCTAAGAATTGGCTCAACTGGCTGGTACCGAAAAATGAATTGATAACGGAAGACAACGTCCTTGCATTGATCAGATCCACCGGGGTAAATACCTCATTGTCCCTTACATTCATACGCTCACGGATAGTACGTGCCATACGTGCAAGGCCCACACCGAACTGCGCATATAACTGCTCTCCCACCGTGCGCACACGACGGTTGCTCAGGTGATCAATATCATCTACTTCACTCTTGCCGTTTGTAAGCTGCACAAGTGTTTTGATGATCGCAATGATATCATCTTTTGTAAGAACCTTTTTAGTGATAGGGAAATCAAGGCCAAGGCGGCGATTGATCTTATAACGTCCAACCTCACCGAGATCGTAACGCTTATCACTGAAGAATAATTTATCAATGATGCCGCGTGCCGTTTCATCATCAGGGGCATCAGCGCCGCGTAATTGCTTGTATATATGTTGTACCGCTTCCAGCTCACTGTTAGAAGTATCTTTATTAAGTGTGTTGTAAATGATGGAGTAATCTCCGCTCACCTCTTCCTTCTGAATGAAAACGCTTTTCACTTCCATTTCTATGATGGTAGCAATGTTACCGGCATCAAGAACGGTATCTCTTTCAAGGATAATTTCGTTCCTTTCAATGGAAACAACTTCACCGGTATCTTCATCCACAAAATCTTCTACCCATGTACGCAGTACACGTGCAGCAAGGCGTTTGCCTATGTTCGCCTCAAGCTTTTTCTTATCAGCCTTTACCTCATCTGCCATCCCGAAAAGTTCCAGGATATCCTTATCCGTTTCAAAGCCGATAGAGCGTAACAATGTTGTAACAGGGAATTTTTTCTTACGGTCAATGTAAGCAAACATCACATTATTGATGTCAGTTGCAAACTCCATCCATGCACCTTTAAAAGGAATAACACGGGCAGAATAAATTTTCGTACCGTTCGGGTGCGTAGACTGGCCGAAGAATACACCGGGTGAACGGTGAAGCTGGCTTACTACAACACGCTCTGCACCGTTAATTACGAATGTACCGCGTGGGGTCATATACGGAATGTTTCCAAGGAAAACATCCTGTACAATTGTTTGAAAATCCACATGCTCTTCATCGTTACAACTAAGACGCAGCTTAGCTTTCAAAGGAACAGCATAAGTAAGGCCCCTCTCGATACACTCATCAATAGAGTAACGCGGGGGATCTACGAAATAGTCCAGAAATTCCAATACGAAGATGTTCCGTGTATCAGTGATCGGAAAATTTTCTTTGAACACACGGAATAAACCCTCTACGTTACGCTTATCGGGCGTAGTTTCCAATTGAAAAAAGTCTTTAAAAGACTGAATCTGGATACCGAGCAGGTCGGGTTGTTCCGCTATGAGTTCAACTTTTCCGAAGTTGATACGCTTAGCAGCAGGTGTTTTTGTTGCAGACATATATTATATAAAACGTTTAGTGAAGATCCTTACCGAAAGAAGATAGCTTGCGCTACAATCTTAAATAAGGAGCGCAAAGGTAAGGAGTTTTATTAACAATAAAGGTATAAATTGTTTTTTGGCAGGGGATTTGAGAATTGGGCGGATTTTTAAGCTTTTTTAGATCAAAAACTACTTCTTTATATATTTGAGATGCTGGCCCTTTGTTCGCCAAACTAAAAACTAATATAATTGGTTTTTGTTTTAGTATACCTTCAGATTGCTTTTTATACTAAAAAACTTAAAAAATTGAAAGCAAAACGTATTGATAATAAATCGCAAAGACGAAATCTGATTGTCCCCGAATTAGAAAAATCTTTATCTATAGTTTATAAAGAAAATGTGGGAAATTATTTTAAGCTGGAAAACATGCGCATCAGGAAAGATGATGAAACAATTTCATATGAAAAATACAAACAAATTATCGCTTTACTAATGTCATGATAATGAACAGATCTAAAATCCTGATTCAAATTTTGATTTTAGGAACGCTCTGTTGAAAATTAAAATTTCTGATTCAGATCCCACATTTAATCCTTGATAGGATGTAGTAAGTTTCATAAATAATTTGAGTCCCGTCCATGTTGCTCCAACAGACCCATCTTTGTCATTGGCAAACTTTACAGATGTATTGTCAAGGAGGGCATCAAAATTATCTATTAATGTGCTTGTGCCGTCTAAGGCGCTCTTATAATGGCCGCTGTTATTCATTGCAGCATATTTTTTAAATAAAGAAATACCAATAAGTTTATTCGAAACAGTGCTAAAAAATAGCGTGATTTCATCAAAAGTAAAATCGAATACATTGTAAAGCTCTCTGTTTGACGGAGAATAAATGTAAGAGACTAACTTATCTTCACTGATTTGCTTTTCTTCAGATAGCGAATTAAAATACTTTTCTAAATTGTCACCTAATTTAATCGATTTAAATCCATTTCGTTCATCAAGTTTTAACGCTTGGCTTTTAACAGACTGAAAGCTCAAAAGCAGCAAACAAGTGGAAAGAACAAATAACGATTTCATCTTTAAGTATGTTTTAAGGCATCATGATAATGTTCATGAAGCGAGTTAGAAAAAGGATGATTCTACAGGACTACCTAATTTTGGAAAGGATATTTAAATCGGCCTCTATTATACGGTGAACACTTTCATCCCCTTCAAAAAATTCCACGGTTATCTTGTCACCATCTATTTTTGTGACTTGGACAGGTAATCCTTTATTAATTATACCAGTAGTATCGAAGACTTTATCTTCAGTTTTTATATTATTCATATCTCTCAGTTGTAATTACAAAACTTCCTTGCTTAAACCCAGTATTAACACTGGTGCAAATTCCTCTAATAAAATATAAATATTTGTCCTTGATACGGTATTCAGTTACATACTTACGATATCCTGGATAATAAAAGAAACGTATCTTTTTTAATTTGGATTTAACTTGTGCTTCTAATGCTGCAAAATCTTTATCATACCTTTGGCCGAAGCAACTTTTGATTTCTTCGCTACCATCATTTGATAATCTAAATTCAACATCAATAGTCTCATCATTCGAAGACTTGAGCATAAAACGTTTAAAAGAACGAACATAAGAAT
>JBGTJG010000218.1:0-22082 GCA_041745235.1 Ferruginibacter sp.
GTAACCGCTTTAGCGTAGAGGCTTTAGAAGAATTTTATGCGGGGGTGTATGCTGCATGTGATGCTTATGGTGTTGATCTGATCGGCGGTGATACCAGCACATCCCAGCGTGGCTTTGTGATCAGCGTTACTGCAATAGGAGAAGTGGTGCCTGATAGTTATGTAAAGCGTAGCGGAGCAAAAGTTAATGACTTGCTGTGCGTAAGCGGTGAGCTGGGTGGTGCTTTTCTTGGTCTTACGCTGTTAGAAAGAGAAAAAAAGATCTTTGAAGAAACAGGTGCTCAGCCGGATCTTGAAGGCCAGGCATATATCGTGGGGCGATTGCTGAAGCCGGAAGCCAGGAAAGATATCATTGAGTATTTTGCTGAAGAGGATATCATTCCTACAAGCATGATGGATATCAGCGATGGCCTTAGCAGCGAATTGATGCACATCTGCAAACAAAGCAATTTAGGCTGCGTGCTTTATGAGGACAAATTGCCTATGGCAGATGAAATGAAGGAATTTGCCTATAAGTTGCAAACAGATCCAACCGCGTGTGCACTAAGCGGAGGTGAAGATTATGAATTGTTATTTACTGTTTCACAGGCAGATTATGAAAAAATAAAGCTCAACCCCTCCGTGAGTGTGATAGGATATATGACAGATGCCACAGAAGGAAAACATCTTATAACACGCGGCGGTAACAAACATGCGCTTGTGGCACAGGGTTGGAATCATATGAGTAAATGAGCCAATCAGGTTCTTTTATTCTAATTTCATCCCAGTATATGATTACCCGCGTCCTTGGCATTACAGCTATCACTATTTTTCTATTTTGCTCCTGTGCAGGAAGCAGAAAAAATTACAATCCGGCAAAGAAATATTCTTCACAAATTCTTCAAAAGGATTACAACCTGCTGAAAAATATATTAGAAGCCAAGCATCCGTCCTTATACTGGTATACCGATGAGGAATCCATGACAGGGTATTTTAATACTTATTATGGGAGGATAAAAGACAGCATGACGGAACAGCAATTTACCTGGCACATACTTGCTCCGTTAATTGATAAGATACGCTGCGGCCACACAAGTGTGAGTATGAGCAAGGCCTACGGCAAATGGGTTTCGGGAAAACCCATACCCGCATTTCCGCTGTACATGAAGATCTGGAATGATACCATGGCAGTAACAGGTAATCTTAATTATAAGAAAGACAGCATTTTCAAAAGAGGAACACTTGTTACTTCAATAAATGGTATACCCAACAACCTCCTCATTAAATACATGCTGGAGTTTCTGCCAACGGATGGCTATGCAGAAAATGTAAACTATATACGCCTCAGCGGCAACTTTCCTTATTTCCATCGCAATATATTCGGCCTGAGCAAATCCAATCAGGTGACATATCTCGATAGTGCGGGCCGGGAACAAAAAAACGTTCTGCCTCTCTTTGTTCCTGCAAAAGACTCGCTTAAAAAAGACAGTCTGATCAGGAAGGAGAGAACACGTCGCATGCCTCCTGAAAAAAAACTTCTTCAATACCGATCTTTTGTAAAAGATACCTCCGGGCGTTTCGCTACTATGACAGTAAATACATTTGCCCGGGGACGTTTACGACCTTTTTTTCGGAGATCTTTTCGGCAAATGAAAAATGAAAATATTCCGAACCTGATCCTGGATATACGCAGCAACGGCGGAGGTAGGCTGGGCCTCAGCACCCTGCTCACAAAATACATTTCCAGCAAACCGTTCAGAGTAGCGGATACGCTCTTTACTCCAAGCAGAGGTTTGGGCCGCTACGCCCGATATATTAAAGGCGGGTTCTTAAATAATATAGAAATGTTTTTCATTTCCCGTAAAAAAGCAGATGGTAATTACCACATCACCCGACTGGAAAAACATTTCTATAAACCGAAAGCAAACAGATATACAGGAAAAGTTTATGTGCTTATTAACGGGCCTACATTTTCCGCATCTACTGTATTTGCTAATGCTGTAAAGGGGCAGGAAGGAATTACTTTTTTAGGAGAAGAGACCGGCGGTGGCTGGTACGGAAATAACGGAATTATGATACCGGATATCAGGTTGCCTAACACCGGCGTAAGGGTTAGACTGCCGCTTTATCGATTAGTACAGTTTAATCATGTGCCTGATAAAGGTACCGGTGTGTTGCCTGATATTTATACAGGTACGAGTTACGATGCGCTGCTGAAAGGATACGATAAAAAAATGCAGGCAGTGAAAGCATTGATAAACAATAATCCTTAAGGATTTATAACAAAGCTGTCCCCGTCTTTTAAAAAGGGTAGTTCCAAGCGTACCTTATTGAGATATTCCTTATCTGCAGTAAGTGTAACAATTTCTTCTGAATCTGATTTGTGGTATAATATTTCCCCCAGAGGATCGATAAACATAGAATCTCCGCTGTAATTAATGTCTTTACCATCTTTGCCTACACGATTCACGCCGGCTACATAACATTGGTTCTCGATTGCCCGTGCTGTAAGTAATGTTTTCCAGGCAAGAGAGCGACGCTCCGGCCAGTTGGCAACATAGATAAGCATATCATACTCTGCGCTGTTTCCGGTAACATTGGCTTCCGCCGAAGGGGATTGCCTGGCCCAAATCGGAAACCGGAGGTCATAGCATACCTGCAGATTTATTTTCCAACCTTTTACCTGCGCTATCAGTCTTTTGTTCCCAGCATGGTAATGTTCATTTTCTTTGCCGAAGGCAAAAAGATGACGTTTGTCATAAACACCGTATTCACCGTTGGGAAGCATCCAGATAAGCCGGTTATAAAACCGGTTCTCTTCTGTGATCATTATACTACCTGTAAGAATTATTTTATATTCTGATGCTACACGCTTCATCCATTCTACAGTTTCTCCGTTCATCGGTTCAGCAAGGGAGCGGGCATTCATGGAAAACCCTGTGGTAAACATTTCGGGTAATATTACTATTTCTGATTGTTGCGTTATCCCTTTAATTTTCTCCTCAAACATTTGCATGTTTGCTTTTTTGTTTTCCCAAGTAAGGTTGGATTGGATTATTGTAAGTGTAAGGGGTTGCATCAGCTTAATTTGAATCAAATATAACTTTCCTGTATTTTCAAATCTCTCGTCTTTAATCTTTCTCCTCTTTCCTTTTTACGATCAGGTACCAATCATTTTCCAGGGGGAGATAACCCATATCGTAGCAAAAGAAATATACATTTCCTTTTTTATTGGTATAAGTGTGCGTTATATATTTATATTGAAATCCCTTAGCAAGCAATTTATCTGCATGCACCTTTATTATTTCTTCCCCCGCAGTTAAGAGAGATTCCAGAATGCGCCTGTTCTTCCCCAAAGCATTATTAATGTTACGCACCAGATTTGTTTTGTCTGCCTTTAAGGTGTTATTGTATTCATTACGGCAATAATCATTGCAGAATTTCTTGTCTGCCCGGCCTTTTACTGCTGAGCCGCACGAAAGACATTTTACCGCTTCTTTTTTATCAATCATATGCTGCTATTGATTTACAAAGGAAAAGATACATCATTTTATTAAAGTACAATCGTTTACAAACGGATATATACAACTATAAACGACTAAAATACGAGTACCGCTTTTCGGCAGGTACATCTTTGCATTGTCAATCGGGAAAACGGTTGGCTGAAATAAATAAATTCTAAACCGCGTCGCTTTATAAGAGCGGGGCACAAAACGAAAAACGATGTACGCATTAAAAAACAAAGTTCAATTGATTGGTAACCTGGGCAACGCACCGGAAGTAAGAAACACCGAAAGCGGGAAAAAACTCGCACGATTCTCTGTAGCTACGAATGAGCAGTATAAAAATGCGAAAGGCGAAAGGGTAACAGAAACGCAATGGCACAACCTGATTGCCTGGGGCAAAGTAGCTGAGATAGCCGAGAAGTTCTTAGCAAAAGGAACTGAAGTAGCTATTGAAGGAAAATTGGTAAATCGTAATTATATGGATAAAGAGGGCAATAAAAAATATATTACCGAAATACAGGTAACGGAGTTGCTCATGCTTGGTAAGGCTACTACGGCATTAGTAGCATAAAGGGGAGCCCTGCAGCGATAAAAAGTTGCAGGGCTTTTTTGTTTTTATCTTTACAGGCACATAAAATTCCGGATACGTGGAAACAACTATTGAACGAAATGACACCTTTGACCTGGCTTATCGCTTTGTAACAGAGACATCTGAGCATATATTCCTAACCGGGAAGGCGGGTACAGGAAAAACTACATTTTTAAAATTCCTGAAAGAGAACTGTACCAAAAACACTGTGGTAGCTGCCCCAACCGGCGTTGCAGCCATAAATGCAGGAGGCGTAACCCTCCACAGCCTGTTTCAGTTACCTTTTCATCCTTTCATCCCTTCAGCTGCGGGTAAAGAAGATTTGCTGGGGAAGATGAAATACAATAAGCAACGCCTGGATTTATTGCGAAAGACGGAGCTGCTTATAATAGATGAAATAAGTATGGTCCGATGCGATGTGATGGATGCTATTGATACGCTTCTTCGCAGTGTGAGAAGAAATCATCATACACCTTTCGGCGGTATACAGTTATTATGCATAGGAGATCTGCATCAGTTGCCCCCGGTGGCGCAAAACCACGAATGGAATTTATTGCAGGAATATTATCCATCACCCTTTTTCTTTGACAGTGTAGCTATAAAAGAACAGCAGCCCGTACTTATAGAACTTGACAAGATCTATCGCCAAAAAGAGGAAAGCTTTGTAGAATTGCTAAATAAAGTGCGGACCAATAATATGGATACGCAAGATTTTGACATGCTGCATGAGCGTTTTATCCCGGGCTTCCGGCCCCGTGAGGATGAAAAATATATAACCCTCACGTCTCACAACAAGCAGGCTGATCAGATCAACAATACTGAGATCCAAAAACTTTTTACGCCGCATTATGTATATGCGGCAGAAATAGAAAATGAATTTCCGGAAAATCAATATCCTGCTGATGCCTCTCTCATGCTAAAAGAAGGGGCACAGGTAATGTTCATAAAAAATGATGGTGTTGAAAAAAGGTATTTCAACGGGAAGATAGGTGTGATCTGTAATTTGGAAAATGATAAAGTTGTGGTGGATTGCAGCGGGGAAAAAATAGAGGTCTATAAAGAGACTTGGGAAAACAGCCGCTATACCCTTAATCGTACAGATGGCAAATTGCAGCAGGAAGTAATAGGCACCTTCACGCAATATCCCTTGAGGCTTGCGTGGGCTATTACCATACACAAGAGCCAGGGCCTCACTTTTGAAAACCTGATGATCGATGCAGCCGCGGCATTCAGCAGCGGTCAGGTATATGTGGCGTTGAGCAGGTGCACAAGCCTTGCAGGAATTGTGTTACTTTCTAAGATTCCCTCTTCTGCAATACTCAGCAATGAGAATGTATCTAAAGGCCAGCAGTCACTCACACACAAAGGTTCACTGGCGGAAAGATTCGCAGGCGCAAGGGAAGTATATACCCAACAATTATTGGAAGAAATATTTTCATTCAGTGAAGCGGCAGATAGCATACAGCAACTTAAATTTCATAATGAGGCACATAAAGAAAAGCTGAATCCCGGCTCTGCAAATTGGATAAACAATCTGTACGTATCTTTTATGCAGGAAAAATTAAACGGGGAAAAATTCCTCCGGCAGATATACACTTTACTTAAAGACGAAGCGGTCATTGAAAATAATACGGGTTTACAAAACAGGATTGCTTTAGCCGCAGCACATTTCATCCCTAAGTTTACTGAGTACGCTGATGCCATTAAAAAACATCCGCTCGTTACAGAGCATAAGGAAACAGCTGATATCATTAATGAGCATCTAAATACTGCTGCTCATGCATTGAATGCCACAGAGTATTTTTTACAATATTGTAAGTCTCCTTTTTCCGTTACTGCTTTTTTGCAGCATAAACTAAACCTTGCACAGCCCAGAACAAACATCAGTTGCTATGCAAGAGGTAGGTCAACAGGCACAACGGATTCGCCTAACCCGGAATTGTATGAAACCCTGAAGCGCTGGCGAGATATACAGTGTGAGGAAGAAGATGTACCGGTTTTTCTTGTAGTGACACATGCGGGTATGAAAGATATCTGTACCTATTTACCTAAAACCAAAAGGGACCTGCTGCTGATCAGCGGCTTCGGGAAAGTAAAAGTGGATAAATACGGCGAGGAAATAACAACCATGGTAGCCGATTATTGTGAGCGGCATAATATAGACACCAATATTGCTGCAAAGAAAGCTTCACCGAAGAAAGAAAGAAAACCAAAAACAGAAAAGGTTGATACGAAAGAATCTACCTTCAGTCTATTTAAAGCAGGGAAAACAATTTCAGAAATTGCGAGGGAAAGAGGGTTTGCACAGAGTACCATTGAAGGGCATCTTGCAGCGCTTATTGAAAAAGGGCTTGTGGATGTGACAGAGGTAATGCCGCCGGAAAAATTTGAAGAGATCAGTGCGATATTCAAAAACAGGGGCGAGAAAACGATGAGTGAGTTGAAAGCGGAATTACCTTGGGCAAGCTTCGGGGAGATGCGTATGACGGAGGCAGGATTGAAACATGAAGATGCTAACTAGAATCAAAAGAAACACTACAAATACAGCTTTTGCCCTCCATCACGCTTCGGTCTTATGGTTCAGCACTTACCGGCCAAAATCATCCTGAACCCGTACAATGTCTTCTTCATCACTTGCGTGGGCAGGGTCAGTATGGTGCCATATCTCTGCTATTATACCCCACTCATTGAGACCGATAAGGCGGTGTCTGTGTCCCTGCGGAATTTTTATCATCTTTCCTTTCTCTAAAACTGTCCTGAGATTCTCCTCATCCGTTTCGCTTATTACAATTGCTGCTTCTCCTTCTAAAAGGGTCCATATCTCGGCCCGCCTGTAATGATATTGCCAACTTAGGCGCTGATGGGGTGCCACTATTAAAATTTTAGGGCTTAATTTATTAATAGTGTAATTTTTTTCAGTTGAATGTCTCGGATAATCAGGAAAGAAAGTTTTTATAAATAACTCCGTATCAGCTTCATTTATAACGAAAAACCCTCCCCAGGGCCTGTGAATATCACGAAAAGTGATATCCAGCTTTTTATCGAGAATAAACCTTTCAACCTCTTCAAAAATTTCCTCTTTTGCCATAGCCGCCATGGTCTTCATTTTTTTACAAATTTGTATAATATTGATGAAAGTAAGTGATTTAAATATGAATCGCCAACTGCTTTAGCTGCTCGTATCGAAACAAACATCGTGGTTAGAAAATGCTCGCACACAATTTTTTATTTTTTTATTTATCCATTCTATCTCAAAGCTCATATGGAATGTGCAGATATAACATCCTGATTTACATAGAAATTATCTTTATCCCTCCTACTACTAATTTGCCGTAAGGTTTCCTCAAATTCAAAATAAATTTAACTCAGGGAAAAACTTCCCCATTCTTTGGCATGGGATTTGAATATGTGGGGAAATCCCGCACCAAAAGAGAAATTTAAATACTCAATGTGTGGAAAACCGTAAAAAAATGACCACACTTAAAATTCAAACTATGAAAAACTTAATCCCACGGAACTTTATGGTTGTACTTTCTTTCCTAACTGCAGGATTGTTGGTAGGTTGTGCTAAAGCTGATGTTTCACAGTATACTCCTGATGCTCAGGAAGCTTTTATTCCCGAATTAAAAGCTAGTACTTCAACAGGATCTCAGCCTGTTGCAACACCATCTGCTCCCTCTTACAGTGTGAACGTTAACTGGAATCGTCCGGATGGCGCATATGGTCTTACACAGGCAATAACCGATTTTACAAATGTTCCTTTTTGGGGAGATCAATCCCGCAGCAATATCACAGGCAGTAAGTTCCGTACTACTTTATTAAAAAACTCTATCGGTGGTGCAGGTGGTGTTATTTCCCGCATAGATGTTCCGGACGGTTCAGAATACCAAATGCAGTTTGATATGATGTTTGACAGCCAGTTTGATTTCAGTGCGGGTGGAAAAGTTGGTTTTGGCTTCCTTATCGGTAAGGGTTATACCGGCGGAACTCCCGGAACTGATGGTAATGGCGGAAGCGCTCGTTTAATGTGGTATAAAGGATGGGATGGTCGTGTTTACCTTAAGCCTTACGTTTATTACAAAGATCAACCCGGTACATACGGTAATGATTTTGCCAAAACTTATCCTACTACGGGAAGTATCGCTAAAAACCAGTGGTACACAGTAAAAATGTATGTAAAATGTAATACAGGCGCCAACACAAACGGGCGTATCAGAATGGAAATAAACGGCACTGTAGTGATGGATCAGGCAATTCGCTGGACTACAAATGATCTTGAGCGTATGGTTAAGAACATTTGTTTTGAAACTTTCCGCGGTGGTGCAGAAACATACTGGCAGTCTGCTACTGATGGCCAGATATTCTTTGATAACTTAAGCTATACTAAGATTCAGTAATTATAGCTGCCTCAGCAGTACAAGATCGGATCTCTTTTAACCCGGGTCCTGTGCTGCTAGCGGTAAACTGATTTGGAAAAATGTTAACCACTATTTGCCAACATGAAAATTTACCACAATGAGCAACTCACAAGATCTTGAAAGATACATTTCCGCCCAGGGAAACGGTTATCCGGTAGCCCTTGCGGAAGTTAAGCAGGGAAAAAAGGAAAGCCATTGGATGTGGTACATTTTCCCTCAGATCAAAGGCCTTGGCCGAACAGAAACTTCAGATTTCTACGCTATACAGGACCTTGATGAAGCGGAAAACTTTTTAAATCACCCGGTGTTGGGCAGCAGGCTTGTAAAGATTACCAAAGCGTTATTGAATCCGGAAAAAAACAATGCCACTGAGATCTTTGAACACCCTGATGATATGAAACTCAGATCGTCAATGACCCTTTTTTCCTCCTTGTTTAATGCTGATCCCGTTTTTAATCAGGTTTTGGAAAAATACTTCGACGGCAGAAAAGATGAAGAAACACTGAAAATAATGAAATACGCTATGGGCGCCACAGCTTAATCCCCTCTTGATCCATACCCATTGAATGCAATCCGTCAGATTTTTACCTGATGGATTTTTCATTTGGAATATATTTAACTGTTCCCTGTTCAACACAAAGTTATTAACCGGTGATACTCTCCTATTTTCGCGGTGTAAAACCTTAATTTCTTTATGCTTTTAAAAATATTAAGTGTCGCCGGCCTGGCAACTTTTGAAATTTACGCTGCTATACCTGCAGGCCTGGCGTTTGGCCTTTCCCCATGGATCATATTTGCGGCAAGCCTCATCGGTGGACTTACAGGTGTTTTTGTGGCAGCATTTCTCGGTGATAGGATTCGTGCCTTTTTTTCTAAAAATAAACCCGCAAAAGAAAAAGCGAAAGATTCTTTAGTTTATCGCATATGGAATAAATACGGGATCGTAGGCCTTGGATTTTTCGGCACCTTTACAGTGGGTGCGCCAATAAGTTTGGCTGTAGGGGTTGGCCTTAATGCCAATTTAAAAAAACTGATTCTCTGGTGTTGTGTAGGGGTATTTTTTCGCTGTGCAATTTTTACCCTTATAGGCTTTTACGGCCTGAAATTGTTTTAGTTCTGTCTGTGAAGAGTGGCTATCAAAAACAGCTCAATCTGATGATCTTCAGAAAGTTTATTTAATCTCCTCATAGGTACAGCTATGGTATGCCTAACTTTTTCAATGTCTCTGTTTGAATTACTCTCCGTAAAATCCAAATTACTGCCGACACAAATTTAAAAAAAAGCCCCCGCACTTGCCGGGGCTTTCAACCAAACCTAAAACTAATTGAACTGTTTTAATTATTTTTTTTTCCGATAGATATTTTCAGCATACTCTCATCAAGCTCTGTGTTCCCTCTTGCTGTATTATACGATTCATTGTATACAGATTCTGAGCCACTGCGAAAATTACCTGATGAAATATTATTCAATGCACTTGCAAGGCTCGCTTCTGTAACATCGCCCCAGTCTTTATCCAAACCGTCTGCAACAAGAGCTGTTGGAATAAGGCCGCCATAATAATTTCCTTCCCCGTTCTTATTGACTGTTTTAAAAGACACCGGAAAAATATACCATTCCCCGTTCTCAATAGGAAAGTATCCGACAGGTTTTCCGTGTGTATTAGATGCTCCTATCAGTCTTACATCCATGTACGGTTTAAGGTTATTGATGAGTAATTCACTGGCAGATGCCGTACTGCGGCTTACTATAAAATAAACCCTGTTTACATTTACTCCACCCGTTTTATTAAACATAGTGGTAGTGTTTTCTGCGCTGTGATTATTGTTGTAGATCTGCCTCATCATAATACTGCCGCCGGCTGAGCTATTAATGATATAGTTAGCAAGTTTAGTTTGAAGATCAACATATCCGCCCCCGTTATAGCGCAGATCTATGATAAGATCATTTACTCCTGCAGCAGCAAACTTATTAAACACCCTTGCATATTCTGCAGCAGATTGATTTATGTTTCCCAGAAATGAATTGTACACCATGTATCCTGCTTTTCCTGTAGCAGTAGTAAATACTGTGTCCATATAAACCGGTTTTTTCGCATAAGAAGTTGCAGCTAAACTCATTTCGACGTTGGCGCCATCGGGCTTTAAAAAAGTTACAGACGCTGTTGTACTTTTATAAAGATTGTCCACAATGAAACTTGAATTGGACGTTGTAATATTTGTATTGCCGTTGATCTTAGTTATTCTCCATCCTCTTCTAATCCCTAGTGTTGCTGCCGGTGAATTAGGTTCGGTTAACCTTACCCGCAAATCTCCCTCTGAGCGGAAAAAAACTGAGATGCCTAAATCTCCTGCAGAGGAGGAGGATGAGACACTGCTGTATCCTGTACTTATAAGGTCCCACTCTGTCTTTTTCATTGCAAAACTCCAACGATCTGCGGGGCCTGTAAAGCCGGCTTCAGTGCTGTATTGCCTTATACCTGTCATTATCGCTACCGGGTCCGGATAAGAACCGAAATTAAGCGTAGCGGGTAACTGGTTATTCCACAGGTAGTAATTCTGCGTTTTTTGAAACGCTGCTTGGTTAAGCTGTGCCATTCCCGTACCTGTTGGTGCACCGGGTGCAGCCGGAGAGACAGGAGAAGCCGGAGCCGCCGAGCTATTTACCATCAGATCATTGCCTTTCTTACAGGAAGCAATGAGCAGGGAAAACGACAAAAAAAACAGTGCGGAGTATTTTTGATGTGTGAACATTAGGTTTGTTTTCATACCTGCTAAACTGCAAATTATTTGCTTAGTATTGTTAGTAAAATCTCATTTAACCGAATATTATGAGGTAAAAGAGGTCATTAACAAATAGTTACAGATCCCAAGGCCCGTAAGGATTCATGCAGGAAATTTTTTTCATGGGAGTCGTGCGGAATAAATAAAAAAGCCCTTTGCTTTCGCAAAGGGCTCAAACCTAACCTAAAAACTACACCTGAACTTTCTTTCTGTTTTGGATAAATTATTTTCTTTCTATAAGACACCAAAAGAACAAAAATGTTTATTAAAGAATCGTTAATATCATTGTTTAAACATCATTATAATAAACGATAAAATGCCTCTCTGCGGTTTTGAGGTCAGTACGGTTTAACATTACAGGGGATTGTGACTCCGATAGTAGGGTAAACCGCTGAATTTGGTTAACGGCCCATATATACCATCAGTATCTGTACATCACTTGGATTAACACCGGAGATACGACTCGCCTGGCCTAATGTACGGGGTTGGATTTTCCGGAACTTCTGCTTGGCTTCATTGCCAAGAGAAACCAGTTTATCGTAATTAAAATCAGCCGGGATAGACAGTTCTTCTAATAAACTCATTTTGTCTACCAGCTCTTTTTCTTTTTCAATATATGAATTATACTTTATTTGAATTTCTGCTTGCTCTAATATTTCTGAATCATACTTTTTCATAGCCTCTCTTACGGAGGGTATGGCATCAATCATGTCTTTTAAAAAAATATTAGGCCTGAGCAGCAAATTAGCTGCTTTTTGTCTGTGTGCCAGAGTAGCAGAGGACTTTCCTACAAGGTATTGTTCAGACTCTGCTTCGGTGATATTTAGCTCGCTTAAGATATATATGATCTCTGCCACTTCCTTAATTTTCATTTTTACCTTCTCCATTCGTTCTTTAGAAGCCAGTCCCAGAGTATAACCTAGTTGTGTCAGTCTTATATCTGCATTATCCTGACGCAACAAAGTTCGAAATTCTGCTCTGCTGGTAAACATGCGATATGGTTCATCTGTACCCTTATTTATCAAATCATCTATCAAAACTCCTATATATCCTTCGCTACGCTTCAATATAAACGGCTCTTTTCCTAAAATCAGAAGGTGAGCATTTATTCCTGCCATCAAACCCTGACAAGCCGCTTCTTCATACCCCGTTGTACCGTTTATTTGTCCTGCAAAAAATAAATTATGTATGAGTTTAGTCTCCAAATTGCTTTTCAGCTGTGTCGGTGGGAAAAAATCATACTCTATCGCATACCCCGGCCGGAACATTTTGCAGTTTTCAAACCCGGGTACTTTCCGAAGGGCCTTTAATTGTATTTCTTCCGGCAGGGAAGAGGAAAAACCGTTGACATAGATTTCAACTGTATTCCATCCTTCGGGCTCTACAAACAGCTGATGTCTTTCTCTTTCTGCAAATCTGCTGATCTTATCTTCAATACTTGGACAGTATCTTGGGCCGGTGCCTTGTATACGACCCTGAAACATGGGGCTGCTTTCAAACCCGGTTCTTAAAATTTCATGAACTTCCGGATTCGTGTAGGTCACCCAACAGCTTCTTTGGTCGAGCGGTTTCAATGGGTTCTTGTTTTCAAAGCTAAATCCTACAATTTCCTCATCACCTTTCTGTTCTTCCATTTTGCTGTAATCCAGACTTCGCCCGTCCAGGCGGGGAGGAGTTCCTGTTTTGAGGCGGGCACTTTCAAACCCATGCGCAACTAATTGCTCAGTAATGCCTGTAGCAGCCTTTTCTCCTACACGTCCACCACCAAAATTTTTCTCACCGATATGAATAACACCATTAAGGAAAGTTCCATTAGTGAGAACTACCGCTTTAGAACGTATGGAGTGCCCCAAGCCTGTCAAAACCCCTGTAGTTCTTCCGTTTTCAATAAGGAGATTAAGCACCGTGTCCTGATAAAAATCAAGATTGGGAGTTGATTCAAGCATTTCCCGCCAGGTTTGCGCAAATAACATCCGATCACTCTGAGCTCTTGGGCTCCACATGGCAGGACCTTTAGATCGGTTCAGCATGCGGAATTGGATCATACTTTTATCAGTAACTATACCGCTATACCCACCCAATGCATCTATTTCACGTACGATCTGCCCTTTCGCAATTCCACCCATAGCGGGATTGCAACTCATTTGAGCAATTGTCTGCATATTCATTGTAATGAGAAGCACAGAACTCCCCATGTTTGCTGCTGCTGCTGCTGCTTCACATCCTGCATGCCCGGCACCAACTACAATAATATCATATTCAGGAAACATAAGTGCAAAGGTAACAGTTCAAAAAATAGCGCCTAAAGTGTGTTTCACGTGGAACAACGGATTTAGTGTTACACGTGGAACATTAAAAATAAGCTGCAAGGCAAGCATCTTCTTCTCTTGTCATAATAACCTTATCTGTAAGGCTCTTGTCGCCATAACCGCAAAGATGCAGAACCCCATGAAAGATCACCCTGTGCAATTCTCTTCCCGGATCAGATTTGAATGACTTGGCATTATCCTTAACCCTGTCCACACTGATATAAATTTCACCTTCGATAGGCCCTGACGGGGTTATGCTCAAGTCAAAAGTGATGATATCAGTAAAAAAGTCATGGTTTAGAAATTGTTCATTTATCGTCTTTAAATAATCGTCTGAACAAAAGATGATATTCAGACTCGAAAGGGTTTTTCCTTTCGACTGAAAAACGTAGAGCAGGAAAGCTTTTAAAGCTCTGCGGCGTTTGAGCACTACAGGAACCGCTTCATGAAATAAGATTGCCATTATATTCTTTAATTCGAAATTAATAAAGTTGGTTATAAAGTACTTTTGCCAAAAATCGATTAAGTGGAGAAGGAAATCATTTTCAGGAAATTATCGGAAATAAAGATCGGTAAAGCGGTAATTATACGGGCTTTTGAAAATGATGACATTTTTTTAAAATTAATGGAGATGGGTTGTGTTCCCGGAGAAACTGTTGTGATAGAAAAAATTGCTCCTTTCAAAGATCCAATATCTATCTCTGTAGCCGGCTATATATTAAGCCTGAG
The DNA here is from genome assembly GCA_041745235.1 of Ferruginibacter sp. Classification (GTDB taxonomy): domain Bacteria; phylum Bacteroidota; class Bacteroidia; order Chitinophagales; family Chitinophagaceae; genus Ferruginibacter. The sequence goes on from JBGTJG010000218.1 coordinate 14,310, forward strand.
ACTGGATGAAGCACAACATATCCTTGTAGAAGAAATATAATCAGGCTGTTATATAAAAAGATAAAGATGAAGATAGGCCTCTACTTCGGCTCTTTCAATCCAATACATACAGGGCATCTTATAATTGCTTCTCATACAATCAATCACACTGATCTTGATGAGGTATGGTTTATCGTTTCTCCTCAGAATCCTTTTAAAAAAACTGCAGGACTTCTCAATGAGCAACATCGTTTATCTCTCGTAAAAATCGCTTTAGAAGGTGAAAGGGCCTTAAAGGCAAGCAACGTAGAATTTAATTTGCCGCGACCATCCTATACCATAGATACGCTTGCATACCTGGCGGAAAAATACCCAAAACACACATTCTCAATTCTGATGGGTAGTGATGGCTTCAGTAACATTGGGAAATGGAAAAATTACAAAGAGATACTTAAAAATTATGTCATATACATATATAAAAGGCCATCTTTTCCCGTTACTGCTACCGGCGGTGAATTAAAAATATTAGATTCTCCAATGCTCGAAATTTCCGCTACGACTATCAGAAAACTTATAAAAGACGGAAAATCAATACGTTATCTAGTTCCAGATAGTGTTATGGAGGAGATCCATAATAACCGTTACTACAGTTCCACGTTAGAAAATCCAGCCTAGTAATACACAACTGATCACAATAAAAGGAGCAGGTATACGCGTATATTTTAATGCTGAATAGGTCATTATAATAACAAGGTAACTGATCAATCCCGCTGAGGAGTTGAGCCCGGTGTGAGATCCTGCAAGTAAATAACACGCAGCAGCAGCCATAATTCCTACTACTGCAGCATTTATCCCCTCCAGTGCCCTATATACAAATACAAACTTTTTAAGGTATTGCCAAACGGGAAAGAAGAAAAGTACCAGTAAGGCACTGGGCAGAAAGATAGCTACAGACCCTATCAGGCAACCAAGCAATTGCATTTTTGGTCCTTCTTTTTTCATTGCCATCCCCCCTGTAAAGGAGGCTACGGAGAATACGGGCCCCGGTATGGCTCTCACAAAACCAAATCCCGTGAGCAGATCTTTCCTGTCTATTTTTATAGCGTCCGGGTTATTCAGTTTTACAAGAGGCGCATTTGGCCTTTCCACATACTGATCAAGCATCATGGGCAGCAGAACATCACCCCCGCCAAAAACAAAGCTGCCGAAACGATAAAAGTTTTCAAAGAGATTATAGGCTTTTCTATTGGGCCAATTCTGCTTTCGGGCTGTTTCACTTAGTAGGCCTGCAACTATAAAAATTAAGACAAAAGCCCTGATATTGATCCACTTTATCTGTCTGGGTTTAATTTTTTCTTTTTCAGGAATGCGTCGGCTGCTCAGACTTGTGGCTATACCGCCTCCGATAATGAGTATTGGAAAAATCCAGGGAGTTTTAAAAAAAATATAAGTAACTACCAATGCTACAAGCATGATCACAGCTGTAATAATATTATTTACCGAAAATCCGAAAGCCCTTACAGCAGCATAGATCAAAAATCCGATAGCCATAGGCTGGATATATTGAAAGAGGTTTTCTGTAAAATTATAAGCGGGAAACATGGTGAGCAGAAAAGACAATGCACCCATCAATATGCAGGCAGGCAATAGCCAGATAAGCAAAGTAAGTACAGCTAATGAAATACCGCCTCGTTTATAACCGATCAGGGTAATAGTCTGTGTACTGGATGCGCCCGGGAGTAACTGGCAAAATGCATTGTAATCAATCAACTCTTCTTCTGTAACATAGCGTCGCTTCTGCACAAAGGTTTTAAACATCATACCCAAATGTCCCTGCGGCCCGCCGAAAGCAGTAAGACTGTACAAAAAAACCGTTTTTAAAAACGGTATATGCCGGAGGATAGACATCAGCAATTATTCGTTATCGCAAAATAATCAGTAGCTATAAGCAGCGGAACCTAATCCTGCTGTAAGGTGAGGGAATATCTTCAGACTATTTCTTCAGACCTATTTCCCTTAACCTTTCATCTAAATACTCGCCTGCTGTAGCATCCTCATAAGCTTTAGGATGAGCTTCATCAACAGTACTGTCCAGGCAGCGCAGGCTCATGCTGCTGCGGGGATGTAAAAAGAAAGGTATGGAAAAACGGCTGGTATGCCATAATTCTCTTTTTGGATTTACTACGCGGTGAGTAGTGCTGCGGAGCTTATTATTTGTAAACCGCTGAAGCATGTCGCCCACATTTACTACGATTTGATCGGGCAATGAAGTAACCGGTATCCACTCGCCCTGCTTGGTGAGTATCTCTAAACCGTCAGCAGAGGCACCTACGAGGAGCGTAATAAGGTTTATATCCTCATGCTGCTCCGCACGTATGGCACTGGCAGGTTCCTGCGTTATCGGGGGGTAATGGATAGCGCGGAGGATGGAGTTACCATTGTGCACATAATCATCGAAATAATGCTCATCTAAACCGAGGTAAATTGAAATAGCCTGTAAAAGGGCTTTTCCTGATTTTTCAAATGCCCTGTAGGCATCTTCAAAAGTTTGATTAAAAGGTGCAATATCATTTACTTCCACGTTTGGCGGATATTCTTCTTCATCAAAATTATCACGCGGTACCTGCCCGTACTGAAAAAATTCTTTAAGATCAGGGGCATCACTCCCTTTGGCGTGTTCTTTACCAAAACTTGTATATCCTCGTTGACCCGCAAGTTCAGGTATTTCAAATGTCCTTTTATGCTCAAGGGGCAAAGAGAAGAATTCCTGAACATACCTGTACAGATCACCTATCAGTTCATCCGGCACACCATGATTCTGCACTGCAACAAAACCAACTTCTTCATACGCTTTGCCCAGTTTTTGAACGAAATCATTTTTTCTTACAGGATCGCCTGAAAGAAAATCTGCAAGGTCAACTGAAGGTATAGACATCGTGATAGGATAATTTTAAGGTGATAATTACGTTACCGCAAATCTAAATTAGGATTTTTTAAATAAAATATTATAATCCGTACCTGGCACTTATCTCCAGCATTCTGTCGATCGGTTTCTTTGCAGCAATGCGCAGACCTTCATCCATGGTTATTTCCGGCGTTTCATACTTCATGCAGAGGTATAATTTTTCGAGTGTATTCAATTTCATATACGGACAATCATTGCATGCACACATATTCTCCGGTGGGGCAGGTATAAATGTTTTGTGCGGGCTCTTTTTCTGCATCTGGTGAAGAATACCCGACTCTGTAACAACTATGAATTCCTGTGCATCAGAGTTTTCTGCATATTTTAAAATACCTGTCGTACTCCCGATGTAATCTGCGAGCTCAAGTACCGGTTCCTCACACTCAGGGTGAGCTATCACTTTTGCAAAGGGATGGCGCACTTTAAGCTTAATGATTTTTTCTCTGCTGAATATTTCATGAACCATACATGCGCCGTTCCATAAAACCATATTACGGCCTGTTTGCTTATTTATCCATGCTCCGAGGTTTTTATCAGGAGCAAAGATGATCTTTTGCTCCGCCGGCAGGCTTTCCACTATCTTCTGTGCATTGCTGCTTGTGCAAATGATATCGCTCAGTGCTTTCATACCTGCGCTGCAGTTTATGTATGTTATAACCAGGTGATCAGGATGTTTATCCCTGAATCTTTTAAAAAGTGGGGGTGGTGCACTGTCGCTTAGCGAACAACCTGCGTTTAGGTCCGGCAAAAGAACTTTTTTATTCGGATTCAGGATCTTTGCTGTTTCTGCCATAAAATGAACACCTGCAAAAACAATAATATCCGCTTCTGTACTCTGAGCCTTTTGGGAAAGCCCCAAGCTGTCACCTATGAAATCTGCAACATCCTGAATATCCGGCTCCTGGTAATAGTGAGCGAGAATAATTGCATTTTTTTCTTTTTTCAGTTTTTCTATTTCATCAAACAGATCAAGGGTCGGGTCAATATCCACATCCAAAAATCCCTGGCCGGGATTCAGGAGCTTTTTTTCAAAAGTGATTTTTTCTCTTTCATTGGGTGTGTGTATATTTGCCATAATATGTTTTAATACTTATTATTTATATAATCCCCTATTACTATTAGGGGTGTTAATTAGTGGATAGATCGCCTATTGTAAAACTTGTAAAATTAAAAATTTTGTTTTACTAACAGTAATCCACATCCCTGTACACATTATTAAATGAGGGTAAAGTAATAGCACCTGCCTGTGTTACCGAATTGTTATGATAAACTTCCCACAGCTGTTGGTAATAATACGCGGGGAAAATAATATGAAACATTTTATTTGTTTTGGTGTGGGTATACCGGCGGTAAAATGAAAGTAAAAAGTGAATTTTCGGGGAAATAGAAAAGGAACCTGTATTTGTTACCGGCTTATTAATATCCGGTAAAATGTAAAAGCGGTCTTATCCCCGGAAAAAGGGTCTTGTTAACAAAGGATGTGGATAGTGCTTTCAAACACCTGCAATTACTTTATAATTATATCGCCGATGATAAATATTATATATGCAAAGGGTGTACCATAAAGAGCAGTAACCCGCTCTACAATTTGTTTATAGGCCGGATTACCCTATTTTTGCCGTCCAAAATAAACACTAAATGCAGATAATACAGAGTATTAGGGATAAAGGTGCGGTATTTATTATAGTAGTAATAGCGCTCAGCCTTATTGGTTTTATATTAATGGATGCCAGATCCGGGACCAATGGGGGGGCAACAACATCAACCACAGTAGGTAAAGTAAACGGTGACGAAATTGAGATCACCGAGTTTAATAAGCGTGCCGCACAGGAAGAAAGCAAAAAAGCGCAGGAGACCGGTAAACAACCGAGCGGTGCAGAAGTCTTAGGTATCAGGGAACAACTGTGGAACCAAATGGTAGCAGAAAAAGTTTTTTATAAAGAAGCAGATAAACTTGGAATAGACCTTACGCCTAAAGAACTGTCCGCGGTACTGATGAGTAATGACCAGAATAATCCTTTCATGAGAGAACAGGGTATGATGGATCCGGCTACAGGTAAATTAGATGTAACAAAAGCACAGGAAGCATTAGCTAACATTAAAAAATTTAAAGGAGAAAGAAGAGATGCGGTAGATGCGCAGATAATAGAACCCCTAAAGCTCACAACTGCAGTAGCTAAATACAGCGGCCTTCTCGGTGCGGCCGCATACTATCCAAAATGGATGGAGGAAAAGGATGCCGCAGAAGCAAAGAACTTCGCTACTATATCTTATGTAGCCATCAATTATGCTGAAATTTCCGATAGCCTCGTAAAGGTTACTGACGAGGATATAAACAGTTATACTGCTAAAAGAAAAGAATTGTTCAAACAGGAAGCAGGAAGAACTATTTCATATTTAAGTTTCAGCCAACTACCTACCGCGGCAGACAGTTTAAAGGCAAAACAAATGACGGAAGAGCTTAAGGCATCCTTTGCGGCAGACACCAATACAGCTGCATTTGTAGCACGCAATACTTCTGCAATAGATTTTACAGATGACTTTTTACCCATTTCCAGAATATCATCTTCTGCAAAGGATACAATAGTAAAGCAAGGTATAGGAGTGGTGTATGGCCCATATGTAGACGGACCTAATTATGCAATGGCAAAAATTTTAGGAACAAAATCATTGCCTGATAGTGTAAAAGCCCGCCATATATTGATCGGCGTTAATGATCCGCAAACAGGTCAGCCATTGAGAACTGATTCGGCTGCAAAAAAATTAGCAGATAGTTTACTGGCAGCAATAAGGGGCGGTGCAGATTTTGCCGCGCTTGCATTACAATTTTCTTCTGACGGTAGCAAAGACAAAGGCGGCGACCTCGGAACTTTCGGTTACGGCACAATGGTACCGGAGTTCAATACATACAGTTTTACAAAAGGGGTTGGAGAAAAAGAAGTAGTTAGAACCCAATTCGGTTATCATATAATAGATATTTTAAGTCAGAAAGATTTTAAACCTGCATACAAGATCGCATATATAGCTAAACCGATCATACCAAGTGATGAAACCATAAATGCAGCAAGTCTTGCAGCAACAAAAGCTGCGGCAAATAAAAACAGCAAAGAGTTGAACGATTATGCAGCCAAGAACGGTTTAAGAATGATTGAAATGCCCGCTACCATAAAAGAGAATGATTATACAGTAGGCGGCATGCAGGATGCAAGGTCACTGGTGCGCTGGGCTTTCGAAGCAAAAAAAGGTGATGTGAGCGACCCGATAGGAATAGGTAATGACTTTATTGTGGCTACAGTAAATAAAGTATATAAGGAAGGGATACAGGATGCAACAGCGGCCCGTGCCGGTGCAGAAGCCGCGGTAAGGAATATAAAGAAAGCAGATATGATAATGGCAAAACTCGGCGGCGGACCGTCATTAGAGTCTGCTGCAGCAGCGTATAATAAAACGGTAAGCATGGCAGGTGCAGATTCTTCCATTACGATGGCAAGCCGTATTATAAACGGGATAGGAAATGAGCCTAAGGTAATAGGAGCATCGTTCAATAAAGCTAATCAGGCAAAAGCTTCAGGGCCTATTGCAGGAACAGCCGGGGTATATGTAATTAAAGTAAACAGTGTTTTACAAAAGGCAGATCCTTCCCCTGAAGAGAAAGCTAATGCAACATCGGCTCGCATCAGCACATTGCGCCAGCAATCCGGGAACTGGTTTGAGGCATTAAAGAAACAAGCTGAAATTAAAGATAGCAGGAGCAAATTCTTTTAAATATGATAGTGATGAGGAAGCCGCCTGATAGGGCGGATTTTTTATTACGAGTATGCTTTTGAATTTATTTTCCGGCATTTTATGAAATCATTGTATAATCGGGCCAATAATTAATAAGAACTTTATCCCTAAATAAAATCCACCTATGAAAAACATAATCCCGGCGCTTCTGATGGTTTGTACCTTATTTGCGTCATGTAAAAAAGACGACTCCGGAGCATCTGCCTCCGCCTCTGCATCAGCACTTGCTTTATCAACCAACACTACAGTATCAACAGGTACCTGGCGCATCTCCTATTTTTTTGACGATGCAGATGAAACCTCAAATTATGCAGGCTACTCATTTACGTTTGGCCCGGGGGGTGTGGTAACCGCGGTACGCACAGGAAGTACAGTTACAGGAACCTGGGGAACGGGCTTTGATGATTCCAGAGCTAAATTGGTATTGGCTTTCACAGCTCCCAATGATTTTTTAGAGCTGAACGAGGATTGGCATATTTTGGAAAGATCCGATACTAAAATACGTATGCAGCACATCAGCGGCGGAAACGGCGGAACTGATTTCCTGACCTTTGAAAAAAATTAATGATTTTTTTATAAGAGCCGCCTGACTAAAATCAGGCGGCTTTTTATATTGAATAATTATTCACTACAAAAAAGTGAGAATAAAGTATTCCTGCACCCGCAAACGCCCCTCCTTTTATATCTGTAATTTTGCATCATGTCAGACTTAATTAATCAATCAGACTTCATTAATAAAGTTGCGGAAAGCGGCATTGTTACAGTAAATCTGGAAGACCATTATCCTAAAGAGGAGATTGCCTTGTTTGATATGAAGGACCATCTTTTTATGGGATTGATACTGAAAGAAAAAGATTTCCGGGAAACATTGAAAACTTTAGACACAGATTTTTATAAAGGCAAAATTGTGGCGCTTACCTGCAGTGCAGATGCTGTTATTCCTATGTGGGCTTATATGCTTGTAACAAGCTTACTTCAGCCTGTTGCTAAAGAAATAATATTTGGTTCTGCAGAAACAACCAGGGAAAAAATCTTATTAAAAA
>JBGTJG010000219.1:0-3456 GCA_041745235.1 Ferruginibacter sp.
TTACCTGCGCCTTTATTTTATCGGCTGCCGTACTGGTGATTGTGTTTACATTAAGATCAACTCCCGCATATTTAAATCGTCTTACATAAGCAACAAATGCTAATCTTTCATTCAGTGATAAGGGGGCGAGGTTAGAACCTGTAAGCTTTGCCACCTTCATTCTCACAAATGGTTCTTCTACAAATGCAGCGTATGCAATTATTTTTGATGCTGCCACATCGCTTTCAGAAATGCCGGTGTTATCATAATAATCCTGCTCAGGAACAAGGTCATGGCCATACTGAAATTCCTTAGCCTTCTTTACATACCAGCGGGGTGTACCGGGCTTCAGTGTTTGAATAATAAGTATAACCTGTTGCACAAACAGATCGAACCTTTTTTCCACGCTGAGTATTGCCAAGGCCACATTAAAAATCCACAGTTTCCAAATGGCTGTTGCGCTGGGGCTTATTAAGCCGCTGAGTGAGGGCTGTGCCGTTTTTTCTGCCAGCATGATATCTATGATCTCTTCTATCTTACGTGCCATAATTAACTTACTCTGAAGGTTGTACCGATGGCCATATATCCTATGCCGCCCGGTGTTATAATTATTGTTTCATCAGTTGCGCTTTCTGCTGTTGCCGGTATTACACCTGCATTAGAATATACCTTTATCACCTCTTGCTTTATTTTGCCGTCAATCAGTAAAATCTTTTGTCCCGGAGTCAGTTCATCAGTAACGGAGATCCCATTTTCAATAGCAAGGTCATCGGCAAGCGTGGCATCACCATACACAGCTGCTGCCACATCATACAGGCTCTGCCCGGCAAAAGAATTATAAAAGGTCTGCTGTAACATCTATACCGTTTGTGTGTTCATTTATTTGATCTAACATATAACCATCGGCCTCCAGTTGCACCTGCACATTTCTTTTTGCAAATCCCGTAAGATTGCCGCCCAGGCTTTTTATAAGTGCCGCACCTGTAAGGGGACTTTCCTTCCAATCGTTTGGGTTGGTTTGCAGGATAAGTTCAATGTGCTGCTGATCACTTTCCCCTATTACAAAATCACCGTTCCTTATCATAAAGCTTCCGTCCGGGTTAAGTAAAATATCCTGTCTCATATTTATGATATTGTATGGGTCATCACACCCGTTACCGGTACAGCCCCTGCTACAAGCCCCGCTGTATAATTAATTGTCAATGCTTTTATTTCTACTATCACAGCGGCTGCAATCTTCCCGGCAAATCTGTCCCACGCTGCATCAGAATTTAATTCTTCAGCATGCTCCTTTGCCGCCAGTATTGCATTTTTTATTCTCACTTCATTTGTAGGCATTAAACATCTTTTAAAAGGTTATCAAACCGTGGTTCCAAAGCTTCAAAATCCGCGAGGTTTATCAGTGCTATCGTTGGCCCGGCATTGGTTGTAAACTTCATTGCTTTTATTGCTGTCAGCAGATCACCCATCAATAGCTTAAGGTTTTCGTTTTCCTTCTTTAGCATAAATCCTGATGCATCCACTTTAAATTCTACTGTACCGATTGTCAGGTGCATTTTATCCAGTTCGCTTACGTTGCATATTTGCGCATGATGCTTATCAATAAAAACAACCAGCACCATGCTTCCTTCTTTTGGTTGCAGCAGCATACCGTCTTCCTCTGTATCAGGACTCCACGGAACATCAAACAACTCGCCTGTGCCATCTACAGGCTCTAGATCACAGGTTTTACTTTCTATGTCTACCGCCGTCACTTTACACACCTTCCCGTACAGCTCATCACCCGTTTTACTTAAATCCTGTATTGCCTTTGCCGTCTCACTCATTTGCTTATAATTTGCCCGAGTTCCACTGTTTGCCGATATCCGCTCGTACCAAAGGAGACCTCACATTTTTTAATGAGATAAGTCCCTTTCTTGCCGTCTTCAGTTTCTATATATGCCCTGTCTGTCTTCGTAACGTGTGGCTCACCGAAAGTGGTAAAGCTTCCCCGTAACCCTTCGTATTTAGCATTTGTCAAAGCCTGCTGTGCAAAAACTGTCAAAGCCTCTTTGTCAATGCCGTTTATTTTTAATTGGATCTCTTCACCTTCTTTATCGCCAATCTCTACCTCAATTTTTTTATTATGTTTTCCTACGCTTACAGCCTTTACCCTCACTTTTATATCCTCCTTGCGCTTGTATTCAAATCGCTCTTCTATGATGTTTTTGCCGAACACAAACGATTCTTTTTTTACATTATCTAAGGGATGAGTAAGCCCCACATACAGAACAGGTGTGCCGCTGTAATTGCGGAAATAAGCCAGCAGCGGAAATTCTTTTTTCATCTCGTTCAGTTCTGCCGCCACCGTTGGCTGGGTGATCCTGTATGCGCCAAGGTTTATTCCTTTATCAATAAGGTGATATTTTATGCCGGTGCCTGCCAGCAGCTTTTCTATCAGCTCATCCAGAGTAATGCTTTTAAAACCCTGCTTTTTTATAGCCGTTTGTTTCAGTATGAACATTCCGTCTTCACAAGTGATCTTAACCGGTGTTTTATTATCCACGTCTCTTATGAAACCGCTGAACCGCTGTACAAGCTGATCATCATAACCAAGCTTTACAACGATCTTATCGCCACGCTTAATAGGTGGGTTGTCACCTGATCCGACAGGAGCGCCCTGCCAAATTGTTTTTTTAGGCAATTCTATTGTGCATGTATCTGTAAGCGTAGCGGTATCCTCTGCAATAACGCAACTGGCCACAGATTCAAATTGCCACACTTTCTTGCCGTCAGCTGATGTGATCGTTATTTCACTAACGAGTCTAAGCATTTTTCAAAAGTTTAATTTCATATGGCTCATCGCTCAGCATCTGCACTGTTATTGTTTGCCGGTTGCTATAGGTTTCCTGGGCTGCCCCATTTGACACAATAACCACGTTCCTGATGCCCCACATGTCCAGCCAGTCGCTGCACACCTCTAGTGATTCCTTTGGCTTAAGCACTCTGTCTATAAACCGCTTCACATCCGTTACAGGATATGCATCAGAAACATTGTATTGTCCGTTTGAAGAAACAAGATTATCCCCGCCGATTCCTATTTCTGCTGATATAGAATAATCTCCCTCACTGATGTATTCTTTTACGGTACCGTCTTTCCCCTGCAACCCTTGCTTTACTATATTTCGCTCCTGACTCACATTTAGCAAACAATCATTCAGCACATACACAATTCCCTTTACTCTGAAATGCAATTCAGTTAATGCAGTTACTCCGAAATATTGATCTGCACCGCTCTGCACATTTACCTTTTCATTTGAGATTTGCAGAGGTGTTCCGTTTTTAAAACCCCCGGTTACAATTTTGCTCATCGCCAATGCTTTGGCAAAAGGTGCTATCCGTTGTATGGTTACTTTTAATTCTCCCATCAGTTGGTGGACAGATTAAAATCGTTTACGCTCGTTAATAAAGTTTCTGTTACTGGCTGTTTTATTTTCT